>JBOHAW010000336.1:0-4671 GCA_050697975.1 Gaiellaceae bacterium | reverse complement strand
GCCCTGCGACGGGATGATCTGCTGCACGCCCTCCGGGTCGACCGCGTACAACCTCTCGAACGGCGGTCCCGTGCTCGTGTGGGGTATCGACGCGTTCGCGGTCACGTTCATCGCGCCGCACTCGTTGCATGCGCGACCGCTCGTCGTTCCGCGCTCCGCCGAGCTCCTGGTGGAGAACCGGACCCGCGACGTGGGGGTCACCGTGCTCGTCGACGGCCACGAGCTCACGGAGCTCGGCTCGGCAGAGAGCGTGAGCGTGCGACTCGGCGGCGAGCGGACGAAGCTCGCGACGATGCCCGGCGTGACGTTCTTCCGGCGCTACCGGCAGACCTTTGCTTCGTAGGCTTCGAATCGAGAACCTCGTCCTGATCCGGGAGGCGGAGCTCGCCTTCGTGCCGGGGCTGAACGCGATCACCGGGGAGACGGGCGCCGGCAAGACGATCCTCGCGCAGGCGATCGGGCTCCTGCTCGGCGCGCGCGCCGACGCGTCATTCGTGGGCCCTGGCGCGAGCGAGGCCTACGTCGAAGCCGAGCTCGACCTTCCGGAGGGCCTGCTGGCGGAGGAAGGATTCGAGTCGATCGCCGAGCTCCAGCCGGAGGACGAGGAGGGCCTGGTGCTGGCGCGGCGGGTCTTCGCGGACGGCCGCACCCGCGCGTACGCGTGGGGCCGCGGCGCAGCGCGCGAGGAACTCGCCACGCTCGGCGAGAGGCTGATCGCGATGTCGGGCCAGTTCGAGCAGCGCCGCCTGGCCCGGCCGTCGTTCCAGCTCGACATCCTCGACGCGTACGCCGGGGAGGAGCAGCTGCGCCGGCGGGTCGAGGCTCGCCGGGCCTGGCGCGAGCTGGGGGCGTCGCGGAGGCGACACGAGGAGCTCGAGCGAGGCGCGTCCGAGAGCGAGGCGCGGCTGACCGAGCTTCGCGCCCTCGTCGAGGACACGGAAGGGCTCGATCCGGAGACGGAGGAGGCGCTGCGGGCGGAGCGGGAACGGCTACGCCACGTCGGCGAGCTCGCGACCGGCGCGGCGGCGGCGGCGGAGGCGCTCGCACCGGACGACGGGCAGGGCGCGGCCGGCCTCGCCGCACTCGCAGAGCGCGCCGTCGCACCGCTCGAGTCCATCGCTCCCGAGCTGGCGCAGAGCGGGGACGAGCTGCGCGACATCGAGCTGCGCCTGCGCGAGACGGCGAGCGAGCTGCGCGCGTTTCTCGCGACCCTCGAGGCGGAGCCGGGGCGCCTGGAGCACGTCGAGTCCGAGCTCGATCGGATCGCCGAGACCAGGCGGCGCTACCGCTGCGGGTCGTACGAGGAGCTTCTCCAGCGTGCCGCCGAGGCGAAGGCGGAGCTCGCCGCGCGCGAGGACGGGACGGATCCGGCGGCTGCGGCGGCGGAGGCGCTTGCCGCGGCCCAGGCGCGCGTCGACCGTCTCGTCGAGGAGCTGAGAGCGGCGCGAGAGCGCGCCTCCGGGCCCTTCGCCCAGGCGGTCGCCGCGGAGCTCCGTGGGATCGGCATGGGAGAGGGCGAGTTTCATGCCGAGCTGCGCGCGCGAGATCCTTCCGCGTCCGGCGCCGACGAGGTCTCGTTCCTGATCCGGCCGAACCGCGGCCTCCCGTTCGGCCCGGTCGCCGAGACCGCGTCGGGCGGCGAGCTCTCCCGCGTCGCCCTCGCGATCGCCGCGGTCGCGGGCGGCGTCACGCTCATCTTCGACGAGATCGACGCGGGCATCGGCGGTCGGACCGCCAACGCCGTCGGCGAGGCGCTGCGCCGGCTCGCCGACCGCGCGCAGGTGATCACGATCACGCACCTGCCGCAGATCGCGAGCGTCGCCGAGCGTCACTTCCGCGTCGAGAAGGTGCCCGGCGACCCGACGCACACGACGATCGAGCCCGTCGCCGAAGCCGACCGCCGCGAGGAGATTCAGCGCATGCTCGGCGGGCACGAGTTTCTCTCGCTTCTGTCCGAGGGGCAGAAGCGATAGCCGGGAGAATGCGCGCGTGGTGTGGCCGATGGGGCGTATCCTGCGGCGTTGCAGTGGTACGAGCTCCGTCTCTCGCGTGGTCATCCAGAGGATGAGCGCGCGATGAGCACCTTCGTCGAGTTCACAGGCCCCGCCCGGCTCGACAAGCGCACGAAGCACCTCGTGCGGCGGCTGTCCGCCGACGACATCGCGATCATCGACCACACCGACCTCGACCGCGTCTCGGCCGAGGAGCTCGTCGAGTCGGGCGTGCGCGTCGTCGTGAACGTGGCGGAGTCGCAGAGCGGGCGTTACCCGAACCCCGGACCGCTCTTGCTCGTTCGCGGCGGCGTGCGCCTGATCGACGCGCCGGGCGCCGACCTGTTCGACCAGCTGCACGAGGGGGAGCTGCTGTCGGTGCGCGGGGGGAGCGTCTTCCGGGACGGCGCGTGCCTCGCGTCCGGGCGTGTCCTGGAGGCGAACGCCCTTTCGCGCTCGCTCGCCGACCAGCGCACGCGCGTGACCGAGGCGCTCGAGGCGTTCGCCGACAACACGATGCGTTACCTGCGCGAGGAGGGGCGCCTGCTGTCTGAAGGAGTCGACTTCCCCGCCCTGCAAACGCGGTTCCGCGACCGTCACGCCGTCGTCGTCGCGCGCGGCGAGGGCAACAAGCGCGACCTGCGCATCGTGCGTCCGTACATCCGTGACTTCAAGCCGGTGCTGGTCGCGGTCGACGGCGGCGCCGACGACCTGCTCGAGTCCGGTCTTCGCCCCGACGTGATCGTCGGGGACATGGACTCCGTGTCGGATGCGGCGCTGCGCTGTGGCGCGGAGATCGTCGTCCACGCCTATCGCGACGGCCTGGCGCCCGGTGCCGAGCACCTCGATCGGCTCGGCGTCTCGTACGAGACCGTCCGCGCGACCGGAATCAGCGAGGACGTCGCGCTCCTGCTCGCGGACGAGAAGGGCGCAGAGCTCATCGTCGCCGTCGGGACGCACTTCAACCTGACGGAGTTCCTCGAGCGCAACCGCGCCGGCATGTCATCGACGTTCGTGACGAGGCTCAAGGTGGGGGAGAAGCTCGTGGACGCGAGGGGCGTCTCGCGGCTCGTCAGCCGCCGGGTGGGGATGTGGCCGTTCGTCGTGGTCATGCTCGCGGGCCTGGCCGCGATCGTCGTCGCGGTCGTCGTCTCGCCAGCTCTGCGCAACCTGTTCGAGCTGCTCGCGCTCCGGATCGAGGACCTACTCGGCCTGTGACCTCGTCGTCACGCTCTCGGCACTCCCCGGTCACGCACCCGTGCGCACTTCCGCGCTACGCTGAAAACCGGGGGAAGGGGCGCCGTGGCGCCCCCGGGGGGTACCTGGTGGGGGTGGCGAAGCGCCCCGTCCGTGCCCCGGGTTAGCGCCGAGCGCGAGCTGCTCGCGCCTCGCGACGACGTCTGGGCCTTTCTCGCCGAGCCACACCACCTGCCCGACTGGTGGCCCGGGATCGCCGGGGTGCGACCGGATCGCCGCGGGCTCGCTCCCGGCGCCCGGTGGCAGGTGAGCGGCGTCGGCCAGCCGACCCTGCTGCGCAGCGCGCACGCGTCGGGACAGCTGCTGGTACGCACGGTCGAGAAGCCCTCGCTCGTCGCGTGGCACCTCACGTCCGACCGCCTCGACGTCGAGCTCCGCCTCGACGCTCCGGCGTCTGACCGGACGCTGGCGAGGCTGACGGTCTCCGGTGGCCTCCTGCTCCTCGGGCGACGCGGCCTCCCGCGCGAGGCGCTGAGCCGCCTGCATGCCCTGTGCCAGACTGCCGCGAGTCTCTGAGCCATGTTCGACCTCCGCTACCACGTCGCCTCGCTCGCGGCCGTCTTCCTCGCGCTGATCGTCGGCATCCTCGTCGGGGTGGCCCTCTCGAATCCGGACCTCGTCGAACAGACGGAGCTCGACCTCCAGCAGGAGCAGATCGCGCGCCTGAACGAGCAGCTGGACGACGCGCGCTCGCGCGTGGATCAGCAGCGAGCGGCCGAGAGCTTCGTCGACGCGGCCTACGACGCCGTGATGAGCGACCGGCTCGCCGGCAGGCAGATCGTCGTCGTCTTCGTGGGCTCGGTCAAGAGGGGGCCCGGACTCAACTCGGCGGTCGAGCGGGCGCTCGCCGACGCGGGCGCGGACGTCGTCAGGCTCCGTGCGCTGACCGTCCCAGTGGACGCAGAAGCTCTCCAGTCGAGGCTGGCGGGAAGACCGGCGCTGGCGGGCTATCTGGGCGAGGACCACCTTTCCGACCTCGGCCGCGATCTCGGCCGGGAGCTCGTCGAGGGTGGCGAGACCCCGCTCTGGGACGTTCTCGCCGGCGAACTCGTGGCCGAGCGACGCGGGCCTGCGCAGCCCGAGGCGGACGGCGTCGTCGTCCTGCGCTCGTCCGGGCCGCAGGCCGGCGACTCGGCACGGTTCCTGAGCGGCCTCTACGACGGACTCGAAGGGTCCGCGCCGGTCGTCGGCGTCGAGGCGACGAACAGCGAGCCAACGGCGATCCCCGTCTTCCGGCGCGCCCGTTTCTCGAGCGTCGACTCGATCGACACGAGGCCCGGCAAGGTCGCGCTCGCCGTCCTGCTCGAGGGCCGGACGTCGGGCCACTACGGGCTGAAGGAGAGCGCCGACGCCGTGCTGCCCACGATCGAGCCGGTCGAGCCCCAGCCGGAGGCGGGTGGCTGACCCCGTCACGATCCTCGTC
>JBOHAW010000335.1:0-2163 GCA_050697975.1 Gaiellaceae bacterium | reverse complement strand
CCCCGCGAGGAGACCGCCCGCGACCTCGACGGCCATGAGGCCGAGCACGAGCGCGAGCGCGCCGGCGAGCGCGCGCCGGTCGCCCCGCGCGCGCTCCCCGTGCTCGTGCGCGTACAACGTGCTACTCGAGCTCGACGCGCTCGATCGTGACGTCGTCGGTGGGGCGGTCGCCCCCGTCCGTTGAGAGCGCAGAGATCCGGTCGACGACGTCCATGCCGCCGGTGACCTTGCCGAAGACGGTGTGCTTGCCGTCCAGCCACGGGCACGCCTCGGCAGTGACGATGAAGAACTGGCTGCCGTTCGTGTTCGGGCCCGCATTCGCCATCGCGAGCGCGCCGCGCTCGACCTTGCGCTCGTTGAACTCGTCCTCGAACTGGTAGCCGGGCCCGCCCGAGCCCGTGCCCGTCGGATCGCCGCCCTGGATCATGAAATCCGGGATCACACGGTGGAAGATCACGCCGTCGTAGAAGCCGTCGTTCGTCAGTTTCGTGAAGTTCTCGACCGTCTTCGGCGCGTCCTCGGCGTACAGCTCGACCTCGATCGCGCCCTGGTTGGTGTGGAGCGTGGCGTTTGTCATGGCGGGACCGTACCCAAGTCGGCCCACCTTCGACACGCCGGATGCGCTAAACCTTCCGGGGTGATCCGCCATGCGCTTGCCCTGATCGCGCTCTCGGCGCTCCTCGTCGCGTGCGGCGCCGAGGAGGCCGCGAAGCCCGACGCCAACCCGCATCCGGTCGCCGGCAACTTCTCACCCGACGACACCCGGCTCGAGGAGTGCAGCGACCGCCCCTGCCTCGAGCAGGCCTTCGGCAACGTCTCGTTCGAGGAGGGTCCGAGGCGGGCGCTCACGCTGTTCGACGCGCGCATCGCGAGCGACCGCGAAGTCGAGGCGGGTTGCCACCGGATCGCCCATTCGATCGGCTCGGCCGCGCTCGCCCGCTACGACGGAAACGTGGCGCGCGCGTTTGCCGAGGGATCGTCGAGCTGCTGGTCGGGCTACTACCACGGCATTCTCGAGCGGGCGCTGATCGGCACGAGCTCGAAGGCGGAGCTGATTACGGTCACGCGCCGCCTCTGCGCCGACGAGGGCGTGCGCCGCAACACGTTCGTCCTCTACCAGTGCGTGCACGGGATCGGCCACGGGCTGATGATCCACTCGGGCCTCAACCTGCCGCTCTCGCTCGAGATCTGCGAGCAGCAGCAGACCGCGTGGGATCAGACCTCGTGCGACGGCGGCGTGTTCATGGAGAACTTCAACTCGTCCTACGGCGTGCAGTCGAAGTTCCTGAAGGAGGACGATCTCGTCTACCCGTGCAACGCGGTCAAGGAGCGGCACAAGCTCTACTGCTACCTCCAGGTCACGGACCGCCTGCTCGGCGAGACGGGCTACGACTGGAAGCGGACCGCGGATGCATGCGCGCGCGTCGAGCGGAACTGGCGGGCGACCTGCTTCCAGTCCTACGGGCGGAGCGCGTCGGGGATCGCCCGCCTGGACGCGGGCAAGCTGCTGGAGACCTGCGCGATCGTCGAGGCGGCCTGGCGCGGCGAGTGCATCTTCGGCGCAGTCCGCGACATCACCTCGAACGACGCGGGCGCCGCCCGCGCGGGCCGCTTCTGCGAGCGCGTCGAGACCTCGCTCCGGTCGCGCTGCTTCAACGGCGCCGGCACCATCCTCGCCGACCTCGAGCCGGACCCGGCCCGGCGGCGCACGGCGTGCGCGGCGATCACGCAGCGCTATCTCGAGCAGTGCCTGCTGCGAGCGTCCTGACCGCCTGAATCCGCTCCGGGATGGTCGGGTGCGTCCCCAGCAGCGCCCGCACGAGCCGCGGCGGGTCGAGATCGGCGACGTTGGTCGCGGCCAGCCGCCGAAAGGCAGACTCGAGCGCCGGCGCGTCGCGCGTCAGCTCGAGCGCGAAGCGGTCGGCCGCGCGTTCGAACCGCCGCGAGAGCCAGGCCACGAGCGGCAGCGCGGCCAGCTCGAGCAGGCCGAGGACGAGGAGCACGAGCGGGATCCGGCGCGGGTCGCCGGCCCGCCCGCCGAGCAGGAGCCAGAGCGCGCCGACGCCGAGGGCCGCGCCCGCCATCCCCAGCAGGGTCAGGACGGCGACGTGGCGTGCGCGCCGGTGGCCGAGCTCGTGGGCGACGACGGCGGAGATCTCGCGC
>JBOHAW010000334.1:0-4780 GCA_050697975.1 Gaiellaceae bacterium | reverse complement strand
CGGCGACCGCGGCCCAGGGCGCCGGCCTGATCGACCTGGGCGCGGCCGCCGCGGCCGAGGTGGCTGCGCAGCCGTCCACACTCGCCTTCGGCCGCGCCACGAAGCCGGGCTGGACGACCACGCGCCGCGTGATCGTGCGCAACCTCTCGACGCGAACGCTGCGCCTCCGCGTCAGGGTCGAGCGGCGCGGTTTCCCGGCCGCCGACACGTTCGTCACCGTGAGCCGCGACCGCCTGCTCCTGCGTCCGGGCACGACCGCACGGGTGCGCCTGGTCGCCCGCGTGCCGGAGCCCACCGCGGGCGGGCCGCCGGCCGAGGGGGCGCTCGTGCTGGCCCCGGTGGCGGGCGTTCCCCTCAGGATCCCGTTCGCGGTCGCCTTCGCGCCGCTCCGTACCGAGCTGCTGGCCGGCATCGAGCTCTCGGCGGGGCAGGTCAAGCCCTCCGACACGGCCCCCGCAGTGCTCTCGCTGCTCGCCGGCCGCGTGCGGTCGGACGGGGCCGCCGAGGAGGTGCAGCCGGTCGAACGGCTCGACATCGAGCTCTACACGGGCGACGGCAAGCGAATCGGCGTGATCGCGCGCCAGCGCAACCTGCTGCCGGGCCGCTACACCTTCGGCCTGACGGGCCGCGACCCCGGCGGGCAGCGGCTGAAGAAGGGCCGCTACCGCCTCCGCATCGTCGCCATCCCCACCGGCGGGGGGCTCGCCACCGTCCGGTCGCTCCGCTTCGCCATCAAATAGAATCCCGCGCGGCTCAGCGACTCGACCAAGGAGTTCCATCGTGACGACAGTGGAAGCCCCGGCGTCGCATCTTCGCGAGAACCCGTACGAGATAGCGAAGCAGCAGCTCCAGCAGGTCGCGGACGTGTTCGGCGTCGATCCCGCGCTCGTTCGGGTTCTCTCCGCGTGCAAGAAGGCGGTGGCCGTATCGATCCCGACCCGCATGGACGACGGCTCCGTCGAGGTCTTCGAGGGCTACCGGGTCACGCACAACATCGCCCGGGGGCCCTCCAAGGGCGGCATCCGGTACCACCCGGCCGTGACGCTCGACGAGGTGCGGGCGCTCGCGATGTGGATGACGTGGAAGTGCGCGCTGATGGGCATTCCGTTCGGCGGCGCGAAGGGCGGCGTGGTGTGCGATCCGAAGCGGCTCTCCCGCACCGAGCTCGAGCGCATGACGCGCCGCTTCACCAGCGAGATCATCAACGAGATCGGCCCGGAGCGAGACATCCCGGCGCCCGACGTCGGCACCGACGCGAGCGTGATGGCCTGGATCTTCGACACGTACTCGATGAACAAGGGGCACTCGGTGCTCGGCGTCGTCACCGGCAAGCCGCTCCAGATCGGCGGCTCGCTCGGCCGCGAGGAGGCGACGGCCCGCGGGGCCCTGTACGTCGTGCGCGCGGCGCTGCGCAAGAAGAGCATCGGCGTCGGCGACGCGACCGTCGCCGTCCAGGGATTCGGCAACGTCGGCAGCTATCTGGCGAAGTTCCTGGCCGAGGACGGCGCGAAGGTGATCGCGATCTCGGACTCCTCGGGCGGCCTCTACAACGCGCAGGGAATCGACATCGCCGCGGCGTTCGCCCACAAGACCGAGACCGGCAGCCTCAGCGGTCTACGCGGCGCGGAGCCGGTCACGAACGACGAGCTGATGCTGCTCGAGTGCGACGTGCTGGCGCCGTGCGCCCTCGAGCAGGTGATCCACTCGGGCAACGCGGACAAGGTCCGGGCGAAGATCGTCTGCGAGGGCGCGAACGGGCCGACGACGCCCGCGGCGGACGAGATCCTCGAGGACGCCGGTGTCCTCGTCCTGCCGGACGTCCTCGCGAACGCCGGCGGCGTGGTCGTCTCGTACTTCGAGTGGGTGCAGGGCCTCCAGGAGTACTTCTGGAAGGAGACCGAGGTCAACGCGAAGCTGAACGACATCGTCACGCGCGCGTTCAACGAGACCTGGGACACGCAGGCGGCCAAGCGCACGACGATGCGCCTGGCCGCGTACGGGCTGGCGGTGCAGCGCGTGGGGGAGGCGACCACGACGCGCGGCCTCTACCCGTAGCCGCGGTGTCGGACACGTAGGGGTCTGACCCCGGACATGTCCCGCGTCGTCCTCTACAGCGCGTCGGGCTGCCACCTCTGCGAGCGGGCGCGGCGCACGCTCACAGAGCTCCGTGACGAGCTCGGCTTCGAGCTCGACGAGGTGGACATCGGCGACGATCCCGAGCTCGAGGCGCGGTACCGGGAGCTCCTGCCCGTAGTCGAGATCGACGGTCGCCGCACATTCACCTACCACGTCGCGCCCGGAGCATTCCGCCGCGCGCTCGCCGCACAAGCTGGCCTCTCGGAGACCGGCTTGTGACTTCTCCGCGCAGCCTTCTAGCGGGGCTGGCAGACTAGTTGTGAACTGTTACAAACCTCGACGCAAGGAGCGGGTGTGGCGGATCGGCTCACGGTCGGAGTGGCGGCGCGGCTCTCCCGGTACCTCCAGGTCCTGACGCAGGCCAGGAAGATGGGCAAGGAGCGGATCTCCTCGCAGGAGATCTCGGACTACACGAACATCAACGCCACGCAGATTCGCCGGGACCTGTCGGCCTTCGGCAAGTTCGGCAAGCGCGGGGTCGGCTACAACATCGAGTCGCTCCTCGGCGAGATCCGCAAGATCCTGCGCACGCAGGGCCAGCACAACATCGCCCTGATCGGGGCCGGCCGGCTCGGTCAGGCGATCGCGAGCTCGCCGATCTTCGCCGAGCACGGAATCAACATCGCCGCTGTGTTCGACAAGGATCCGGACAAGGTCGGGCGCAGGGTCGACGGGGTCGAGATCAGCGACTACGGCTCGCTGGGCGCGACCGTGCGCGAGAAGAACATCATCGTGGGCGTGCTCGCAGTGCCGGCGACGAGCGCGCAGGGCGCGGCGGACGACCTCGTCGCCGCCGGCGTGAAGATCCTCTTCAACTACTCCGAGGCGCTGCTGGAGACCCCCTCCGACGTGGCGGTGCACACGTCGAACCCGGCCGTGGAGCTCCTGCACGCGCTCTACTTCCATCTCACGTAGCACCCGCCTGCGCGCGCTGGCCGGTTTCGTGCCGGACTGCGCCGTGCTCTTCCGGCGGCTGCTGCGCGATCCCCGCGTGCCGCGCCGTCACAAGCTGCTCCTCGGCGGGCTCGTGGCGTACCTCGCGCTTCCGATCGACCTGGTGCCGGACTTCGTCCCCGTGCTCGGCCAGCTCGACGACGCCCTCCTCGTCGCGCTCGCGCTGCGGCGGGTCGTGCGGAGCGGCGGGCCCGCGCTGATCGAGGAGCTCTGGCCCGGTCCGGCCGCCTCGCGGGAGGCCGTGCTCCGGCTCGCCGGCGGCCGGCCACGTGTTGCACGATCGCCGTGAACGGGTCAGGATGCCGCAGGGCGCGGTGAGCGCGCCCAGCCGTCGAGGAAGCGAGGAGGGGGTTCAAGTGGGTAGGTCCCTAGTTAGCCGACCATGCCCGCGATGGCTGTGATCGCGACCATGCAGCGGACGGCACAGCCGATGGCCGGCACCGTCGAGGCCGAGGCCTATGCCCGATCTCGACCCAGAAGAGGCCGGCCCCGCCGGCCCCTTCTGGCGTCATAGCGTCGTGCGCATCCTCCTGTGGCACGGGTACCTGCTCGGCGGCACGGGCTCCAACGTCTACACGCGCGCGCTCGCGCGCGAGTGGACGCGGGCCGGCCACGACGTGACGGTCTTCTGTCAGGAGCCCGAGCCCGAGCGGTTCGACCTCGCCGGCGCGGAGGTCGTGCGGCCCGAGATCGGCGGGCTCCTCCCTGTCTTCGTGCTCGACCGCTACGAGGGGCTCGAGGCGCGCCTCCTCCAGGACTTCACGCCGGCCGAGCGCGAGCGCTACGTCGAGGCGAACGCGGCCGCGCTGCGGGAGCGGCTGCCGGCCGACATCGTCTTTGCCAACCACGTCCTGCTCGGCGCGCCGGTCGCGGCCGCGGCAGGCGGTCGCTTCGCGGTCAAGGCGCACGGCTCCGAGCTCGAGTACTCGATGCGCGGCAACGCAGAGCTCTGCGCGTGGGCGCGCGAGACGCTCGCGCCGGCCGAGGCCGTCTACGTCGGCTCGGCGCACATCCGGGCCGTGCTCGAGGACGTCGTCGGCCACGTGGAGGACGTGTACGAGGTACCGCCCGGGGTGGACGTCGACGAGTTCCGGCCTCGGCCGCGCGCCGAGGCGCTCGCGGGCCTCGTCGAGGAGGCGCGGCGCGACCCGCCCAACCCCGGAAACGCGCGAGAGCGCCTGCCCGACGAGGGAAACGCCGAGCGCCTGGGCGCGTTCCTGGCCGGCGACGAGCCGACCGTCGTGTACTTCGGCAAGCTGCTGCGGAACAAGGGCGTGCACGTGCTGCTCGAGGCGTTGCGGGAGGTGGACGCCCGCGCCGTGATCGTCGGCTTCGGCGACTACCGGGCCGAGCTCGAGGCGACGGCCCCGCCGCGCACCCTCTTCACCGGCCCGCTCGAGCACCGGCACCTCGTCCAGCTGCTGCCTCTCGCCGACGCGACGGTCGTCCCGTCGATCTTCCCCGAAGCCTTCGGCATGGTCGCCGCGGAAGCCGCGGCCGCCGGCTCGCCCCCGCTCGTCGCCAGACACTCCGGTCTCGCGGAGGTCGCCGAGGGGCTGGAGCGCGAGTACCCGGCCGGGTGGCGCGCGCTCGCGAGCTTCGCGACCGGCGACGCCGCCGACCTCGCCGACAAGATCGAGCGCCTCGTCAACGACCCCGACCTGCGCGCCGCCTCCGCGGCGGCCGGCCG
>JBOHAW010000333.1:0-5540 GCA_050697975.1 Gaiellaceae bacterium | reverse complement strand
GCCGTAGGGCGCGAACGTGGGACAGGCGACGTAGGCGCCGCTCTCGGCCTGGCCGCCGCGGATCACCTCGACGCTCCGGCGCGCCAGCGCGCGCACGTCGAGCCTCACGTCCCTAGTACCCCTTCAGGCAATACACGCCTGCTCCTGGCCCGCGATCACGCGGCGCCAGGAACCACCCCCGCCCTTGCCAAGGCTGGGAGCCTTGGCCGCGGACGGGTGCGGCCCCTGGCTTGGTGCTCGCGACCCAGAAGCGGGGCAGCATCACCTGAAGGGGCACTAACTCTCCTCGTCCGCCTCGTCCTCGGAGAGACCGCGCGGTGGCCAGTGGTCGGACGGCGCGTCGCAGCGGCTCGAGCAGTGGAGCGAGGCGATGTTCTGCAGCGGAACGAGGATGTGGCCGTTCAGCTCGATGTGGGCGACGTCCTCGACGTAGCAGTAGGCGGTGAGGGTGCCCTCCTGGTACTCGCCGCCGAAGAGCGCGACCTCGACCTGCTCGCCCTTGTACTTGTTGGTGTAGTCCTCCACCTGCGGCTCAGTCTACTGGCCGAATGGCGCCTTCCTCGACGGCGATCCGGACGACCTGGCAGTTGCCGATCGGACCCTCGTGGTCGGAGGTGCAGTGCAGCAGGACCGCACGGAGCGGGCCACCGTGGGTGACCACGAGCACGCGTCCGTCGGGATGCGACTCGGCGATCCGACGGAGGGTCTCGAGCACGCGCCGGGACATCTCTTCCGAGGTCTCGCCGTCGCCCCAGCGTCCGCGGCGAGCTTCCGGAAAGCGCGCCAGGACCTCCTCCTCGGTCAGCCCTTCCCAGGTGCCGAAGTGCTTCTCGCGCAGGCCTGGCACCGCAGTGACCTCGAGGCCCTTCAGCGCGGCCACGATCCGCGCCGTCTCGTGCGCGCGAACGAGGTCGCTCGAGTAGATCGCGTCGATCGTCTCGCCGTCGAGGCCGTCGGCAAGCGCGTGAGCCTGCGCCCGGCCGGTGTCGTTCAGCGGGCGGTCCGCGTGACCCTGAACCCGCCGCTCGAAGTTCCAGTCGGTCTCGCCGTGGCGCGCGAGGAGGATCGTCGTCACGGCTTGTACGCTAGCCAGTCATGGACCTCGGGCTGCGCGACAAGGTCTGCGTCGTGACGGGCTCGACGGGCGGGATCGGGCTCGCGACCGCGACGCTCCTCGGCGCGGAAGGCGCGCGCGTGGTCGTGTGCGGGCGCGACGCGGAGCGCGTCGAGGTCGCACGGCGCGCCGCCGGCGCGGAGCTCGGTGTCGCCCACGACCTGGCCGACCCCGGCTCCCCCGACGCGCTCGTGGCTCAGGCGGCAGAGGCGCTCGGTCCGGTCGACGTGCTCGTGAACAACGTCGGCGTCGCCTATCAGGCGTCCTTCGAGGAGCTGTCGGACCACGAGTGGGACGAGCTGTGGCAGCTCAACGTCATGAGCTACGTCCGCGCGATCCGCGCGGTCCTGCCGGGGATGCGCCGCCGCGGCACCGGCGCGATCGTGAACCTGTCCTCGTCCGCCGGCAAGCGGCCTTCCACCGGGATGCCGAACTACTCGGTCACCAAGGCGGCCGTGCTCTCGCTCTCCCGGCTCGTGGCCGACCTCTACGCGGGCGAGGGAATCCGCTGCAACGCCGTCACGCCGGGACCGACGGCGACGGGGGCCTGGCTTGACGACGGCGGGCTCGCCGACCAGCAGGCGAGCCGGAGCGGGAAGAGCCGCGAGGAGGTGCTCGAGGCCGTCGGAGCCGGGCGGCCGCTCGGCCGCCTCGCCGAGCCGGAGGAGATCGCCGCGGTCGTCGTCTTCCTGTGCTCGGACCGTGCCGCTTACGTGACGGGATCCGCCTGGAGCGCGGACGGCGGAACCGTCCCCATCATCATCTAAGGTCAGAGCGATGCCCGATCTGGCCGGAACGGTCGCGGACGCCTTCGAGGCGCGCACGCGCGAGCACGAGGAGCAGTGGCTCTCCGCGCTGGCCGTCCGCTCGTACGACACGCGCGGGCGGGCGCGCGAGGAGGAACCGTGCAGCATGCGCACGCCGTTCCAGCGCGATCGCGACCGGATCCTCCATTCGAAGCCGTTCCGCCGCCTGAAAGGGAAGACGCAGGTCTTCATCGACCCGGCCGGCGACCACTACCGCACGCGCATGACGCACACGCTCGAGACGACGGCGATCGCACGCGGCGTCGCGCGCGCGCTGCGGCTCAACGAGGACCTGACCGAGGCGATCGGTTTGGGCCACGACGTGGGCCATCCGCCCTTCGGGCACGCCGGGGAGGAGGCGCTCGACCTGGCTCTGCAGGAGCGCTTCGGCCGCCGCTTTCGCCACAACGAGCAGTCCCTGCGGATCGCCGAGTCGCTCAACCTCACCGCCGAGGTCTGCGACGGCATCCTCACGCACACCGGCCCGACCGAGCCGGGCACGCTCGAGGGGAAGATCGTGCGGCTCGTCGACCGGGTCGCGTACATCAACCACGACATCGACGACGCGATCCGGTTCGGCATCCTCGCCCCCGAAGACCTACCGCGCGAGGAGGTCGAGCTGCTGGGCCCGACGGGCTCGAAGCGAATCGACACGCTCGTGCACGATCTCGTCGAGACCTCCGAGCGGGAAGGCGACATCGTCCAGAGCGAGGAGATCGGCACTGCGATGCTCGCGCTCCGGCGCTTCATGTTCGAGCGCGTCTACCTCGGCCCGCACGCCCGCGCCGAGCACGAGCGCGCGCACGTGACCGTACGCCGGATCTTCGACCACCTCGCGGCTCGCGGCGACGAGCCCGACGCGATCACGGAGTTCGTGGCGGGGATGACGGACCGGTTCGCGCTCGAGTACGCCGCGGGGCTGTAGTTGGCTCGGATTCAGCAGGCCTCGGTCGACGAGGTCAAGGCGGTGGCGGACATGGTCGCTGTCGTGTCGGCGAGGACGCAGCTGCGCAAGACGGGCGCGCGCTTCACGGGCCGGTGCCCTTTCCACGAGGAGAAGACGCCGAGCTTCTCCGTCAACGCGCAGGACAAGCTCTTCTACTGCTTCGGGTGCGGCAAGGGCGGTGACCTCGTCTCCTTCGTCGAGGAGACGGAGAGCCTCGATTTCTCCGGCGCGATCGAATGGCTCGCCGACCGGTTCGGCGTGCAGCTCGAGTACGAGGAGTCCTCGCCGCAGTGGGAGGCGCAGCGGCAGCGAGGGAAGCGCCTGCACGACGTGCTCGACCAGGCAGCGAGCTTCTACGAGCGGTACCTCTGGGAGTCGCAGGCGGGCAGCCTCGCGCGCGACTACCTCGCCGGGCGCGGCCTGCGCGAGGAGGTGTGCCGCGAGTTCCGGCTCGGGCTCGCGCTCGGCGGGACGACGCTCGTGCGCAAGGCGGTCGACAAGGGATTCACTGCGGTCGAGCTGCAGGCGGCGGGCCTCGTCAACCGGCGCGGCGGCGACTACTTCGCCCAACGTCTGATGTTCCCGCTCGCCGACGCGCGCGGTCGCGTCGTCGGCTTCCAGGCGCGCAAGTTGCGCGAGGACGACCCCCTCAGCGCCAAGTACGTGAACTCACCGGAGGGCGATCTCTTCCGCAAGGGCTCGATCCTGTACGGCCTCGACCGGGCGCGGAACGCGATCGCCAAGGGCAACCGGGCATACGTGGTCGAGGGCAACACGGACGTGCTCGCGCTGCGGCAGGCCGGCATCGCCCCGGTCGTCGCGTCGATGGGCACCGCGCTCACCGAGCGCCAGCTTCGGGAGCTCGGGCGCCTGACGCAGCACCTCGTCCTCTGCTTCGACGGGGACGCGGCCGGCGAGGCCGCGACCCTGCGCGGGATGGAGCTCGCCGCGGCGCAGGGCCTCGACGTGCGGGTGATGACGCTTCCGCCCGGTCTCGATCCGGCCGACGTCGCCGGCGACTTCGAGGCGCGGGCGGCGAGCGCCGAGAGCTACGTCGGCTACCGCGTGCGCCTCGAGATCGACCGCGCGCCCGACCGCCAGGAGGCCTTCGTGCGCGTCCGCGAGGTGCTGGCCAGCTTCGAGGACTCGCCCGAGCGCCAGGACGCGATGCGGCAGGCGGCCGACCGGCTCGACCTGCCCAAGGACACGCAGGCCGGCCTCGCACCCAGCACCCGCCCCGCCACGGGCTCGGTCTCGCCCAAGCTGCTGGACGCCGGAGCCCGCCTCGAGCGCGACGCGCTCGCGGGCTGTCTCGGACACCCGGAGCTGCTGGACGTGCTCCGCGAGCTCGGCCCGGAGCACTTCGACCTCGAGTTGCACCGGCGGCTCGTCTCCCACCTCCTCGCTCCCGGCGCGACGGACGCGGAGCTCGTGGCCCTGCTGGCCGAGCTCGACGCGCGGGGCGCCTCGGAGGGGATCGACCTCGAGACTTCCGAGCAGCTGCTGCTGCGGCTGCGCGAGCGGAGCCTGCGCCGCGAGCTCGAGACGGCTGACGAGGACCGCCTGCCCGACCTCCAGCAGGCCCTCGCAAAGGTGCGCACCGCCTTCCGCGAGTTCGCCTGACCCGCGGCTACAATTCCGCGGCCGATCCCCGGTAGCTCAATTGGCAGAGCATCCGGCTGTTAACCGGAGGGTTGTTGGTTCGAGTCCAACCCGGGGAGTTGCGAAGTGCCTGCATAGGTGTCAAAAAACGCGAAGGGCGCCCCGGATGGAGCGCCCTTCTTGGTACCGGAGCTGGTACCTCGCTCCAGAGACGCCCGAGAACAACGACTTACCGTTCCGGACATCCGTCATGCGAAGCTCCCACCGTGACGAGCGCGGTGGAGGAACGAGCACGTTGATCCGAGCTATGAGGCCGGCCTCGACGGCAAGCCAATTCGGCGGGACCTCGCGGACGGTGCCGTCGACGCGCACGAGCGCTCCGCGGGCGCCGATCCGCACGACGGCGTCGCGTGCGGGATCGAGGAGTGCCTGGTCTCCCGACAGTGAGCGCCTTCATCCGAGCGGAGCCCGCAGACCGGATGGATAGCCGTCGACGCGCGCGGCGACCGCGCGCTTCAGGCCGACGAGCGTCGGCTCGGTCGCGAGCGCCGCGCGCAAGGCGGAGACCTCGCGCTGGAGTTCCTCGGCCTCGTCCCGGCGACCCGAGGCGTGCGCGCGCACGAGCCCGAGGAGTAACTCGGGACGCAGGTTCGCGATCGCCGAGACGCAGCCGGCGGCGCCGAGCCGGAGCGCGTCGAGGACGAGACCGTCGGATCCCATCAGCACGCGTGTCCCGAGCGCGACGTACTCCTCGTGGCGCTCGATCGACTTCGTCGAGTCCTTGATGCCGCCGAGTCCAGCCGCGACGAGCTCGCCGGCCGCGGCGGCGGAGAGCTCGTTGCCCGTCCGCGCGGGGATCGTGTACGCGTAGGCCGCGGCTCCGTCGGCCGCGGCGATCAGCGCGCGGAAATGGCCGACCACCTGCGCGTCGTCGACGGCGTAGTAGTAGGGAACGACGGCGGAGACGGCGTTCGCTCCGGCGTCGAGCGCGCGTCGCGCGAGACGCACGGTGGCGGCGGTTGCTGCGCGGCCGACGTGCGCGAGTACCGTCGCCGCACCGCCCGCCGCACGC
>JBOHAW010000332.1:0-2808 GCA_050697975.1 Gaiellaceae bacterium | reverse complement strand
AGCAGGCGGAGGCCGGCGGGGCGACGATCCTGCCCGAGACGGCGGCCGAGCGCCTGCTCGTCGCGGACGGCCGCGTGCGCGGCGTTCGCACCGGCGACCGGGGGCGCGGCCGCGACGGTCAGCAGCTCGGCAACTTCGAGCCCGGCTCGGACGTCGTCGCGCGCGTAACGGTGCTCGCGGAGGGGACGCAGGGCCACCTCACCGGTGCCGCGCTCGAGCACTTCTCCCTCGCGGGCGGGAACCCGCAGGTGTGGGCGCTCGGCGTGAAGGAGGTCTGGACGGTCGCGAAGCCGCTGCGGCGCGTCATCCACACGATGGGCTGGCCGCTCCGAGCGGGCGCCAGGTACCGCGAGTTCGGCGGCTCCTTAATCTACCCGATGGGCGACGACATGGTCACGATCGGCATGGTCGTCGGCCTCGACTACCGCGACTCGGCGCTGTCCGTGCACGACCTGCTCCAGGAGTTGAAGACGCACCCGCGCATCCGCCGGATCCTCGACGGCGGCGAGCGCGTCGGCTGGGGTGCGAAGACGATTCCGGAGGGCGGCTTCGTCGCGCTGCCGAAGCAGCTCCACGCCCCGGGGCTGCTCGTCTGCGGCGACGGCGCCGGGCTCGTCAACGTGCCGGCGCTCAAGGGGATCCACTACGCGGTCGAGTCCGGCCGGCTCGCGGCCGAGGCGGCCTTCCGCGCGCTCGCCCGCGGCGAGTCTCCGGGCCGGATCGGGGCGCTCGCCTCCTACGACGAGGCGCTGCGCGAGAGCTTCGTCTGGACCGATCTCCAGCAGGTGCGGAACATGCGCCAGGCGTTCGGCCGGGGGTTCTGGCTGGGCGGCGCGCTCGCCGGGATGATGACCGCCACGAAGGGCAAGTTCCCTCCCGGCGACTCGGGGACGGAGCGCGACGCCGCGCAGCCGCTGCTCCGCACCGACCGGGCGAAGCGCTACCCGGCTCCGGACGGGACGCTCACCTTCGACAAGCTCTCGTCGGTGTTCGCGTCCGGAAACAAGACGCGGGACGACCAGCCCAACCACATCCGCCTCCAGCGGCAGGTGCCGATCGAGCTGGCGGAGATGTGGGCGCACATGTGCCCGGCGCAGGTCTACGAGCTCGGCGAGGGGGAGGGCGGCGGCATCGTCAACGTCCAGATCACCCCGTCGAACTGCGTTCAGTGCGGCGCGATCACGGCCAAGGGCGGCCGCCTGACCCCACCCGAGGGCGGCTCCGGGCCCGAGTACACCCTCACGTGAGTCCCGATGACCGGGCCGTGGCCGTCGCGCAGACCCTCTCGCTGGACGACGTCCTGGCCGCGCGCGAGACGATCGCCGGCCGTCTGCACCGGACCCCGACGTTCAGCTCCGCCACGCTCGGCCGCCATACGGGCGGCAGCGTCTTCCTCAAGGCGGAGCTCCTCCAGCGCACCGGGTCGTTCAAGCCGCGCGGGGTGCTGAACAAGCTCGCCTCCCTGACGGACGAGGAGAAGGCACGCGGCGTGATCTCGATCTCGGCGGGCAACCACGCCCAGGCGCTGGCCTATGCGTCGGCCCTCGAAGGCATCGATGCCCTGGTCGTCATGTGGCAGACCGCGAGCGAGATGAAGATCGCGGCCGCCCGCGGGTACGGCGCCACCGTCGACACGGAGGCGCCGGCGATCCCGGAGGCGTTCGAGCGGCTCGAGCAGCTCGAGACCGCGACGGGGCGCACGCTCGTGCACCCGTACGACGACCCGCTCGTGATGGCCGGCCAGGGCACGGTCGGGCTCGAGATCCTCGAGGACGTCCCCGAGGCGGACGTCGTCCTCGTCCAGGTCGGCGGCGGCGGCCTCGTGTCGGGAATCGCCACAGCGGTCAAGGGCCTGCGTCCGGACGCACGTGTCGTCGCGGTCGAGCCGGAGCAGTCGGCGGCCCTGCACGAGAGCCTGCGGGCGGGGCGGTCCGTGACCGTCGAGCCCAGGTCGATCGCCGACGGGCTGAACGGTCCGTACGCCGGTCCGAATTGCGTCGGGATCTGCGCCGCGCTCGGGGTCGAGACCGTGCTCGTCAGCGAGGACGAGCTGCGCGAGGGCTTCCGCTTCCTCTACGGGCGCGCCAAGCTCGCGTGCGAGGTCGCCGGGGCGGCCACGACAGCGGCGCTGCTCGCCGGAAGAGTCGTGCTCGAGCCGGGCCAGACCGCCGTCGCCGTGGTCTCGGGCGGCAACGTCGCGCCCGAAACGGCCGCTGCTATCCTGGCCGGACGATGAAGGCCGACATCCATCCCGAGTACGTCCTCGCGACCGTGACCTGCTCCTGCGGGAACACGTTCCAGACCCGTTCGACCAAGGCCGATCTCCACGTCGAGATCTGCTCGGCCTGCCACCCGTTCTACACGGGCAAGCAGAAGCTGCTCGATTCCGGCGGCCGCGTCGAGCGCTTCCAGCGGCGGCTCGAGAAGGCCGGCGGCGCCAGCCGCGGCTAGCGCCTCCAAGCCCATGGCAGCGACGATCGGAGGGCAGGCGGTCCTCGAGGGCGTGATGATGCTCAGTCCCTCGAACTGGGCGCTCGCGGTGCGCAAGCCCGACGGCGAGATCGCGCAGCTCAACTGCCCGATCCGGAGCCCGATGGCACGCCATCGGGTGTTCCGGCTGCCGGTCATCCGCGGCGTGATCGCGCTCGGCGAGTCGCTCGCGATCGGCTTTCGCGCGCTCGCGATCTCCGCGAACTACGCGGCGCAGGAGGAGGGAGACGACGAGGAGGTCTCCACCGAGATCGGGCGCGGCGCGCTCATCTTCGCCTTCGTGATCGCGATTGGGTTCGCGCTCGTGCTGTTCAAGGT
>JBOHAW010000331.1:0-2295 GCA_050697975.1 Gaiellaceae bacterium | reverse complement strand
CCGCAGCCTCGGCAGGGCCTGGCGCCGTCCTCCGCCGCCGCGTCGTCGCGAACCGCAGGGCGACGAAGGCCGCGACGACGGGGATGAGCACGAGGTTCAGGACGACGAGCACGCCGAGCACGTCCTTCACGCCGGCTCCCTCAGCAACGCCACACGGCGACTTGTAACACGCGATTCGCGTCACGACGGCCCGAACCGGTCCACCGGCCGCCCGGGAGGACATAATCGGTTCATGGACCCGCCGCGGATGGTCTTCCTCGGCTTCGGCAAGTACGCCCGCGCCGACAAGATCTACGCCCTCGAGCCGCTGCGCGGCGACGACCGGGGAGACGGCCGGCGCACGCGTGTGTGGATCGAAGGGGTGGCCGACCCGATCGTGGCCTCGCGCACCGAGCGGACGATCCTGCACGAGATGGGACAGGACGCCGCCGCCGGTGCGCCGCTCCTGGACGACGCGATCGCGCTCGCCGAGCGAATCGTCGAGGATGCCGACAAGGGCCGGGTCGATCTCGCCGACCTGGCGCGGCGCGCGCGCCGGCTGCTCGAGGCGACCGCCGGGCCAACCGAGTCGCAGAAGCTCTTTTGACACCGCTCTCGCGCGACTTCTTCGCGCGCAGCGTGCACGAGGTCGCGCCCGATCTGCTCGGGGCGGCGCTGCTGGTCGGCAGGGCGGGCGGAACCATCGTCGAGGTCGAGGCCTACGACCAGACCGATCCCGCCAGCCACGGGTACCGGGGCCGCACCGCTCGGAACGCCGCCATGTTCGGCCCGGCCGGCCATGCCTACGTCTACCGCTCCTACGGGATCCACTGGTGCCTGAATCTCGTCTGCGAGTGCGAGGGCGTCGCGAGCGCCGTCCTCGTGCGCGCGCTCGCTCCCAGCGAGGGTCTGGACGAGATGCGCGCACGACGCGGCGTCGCGGACGAGCGGCTGCTCTGCTCGGGGCCGGGGCGACTCTGTCAGGCGCTCGGCGTCACGCGGGTCCACGATGGGCTGCCGCTGGACGAGTTGCCGTTCCGGCTGCTGCCGCGTGCGGAGGAGCCGGCGATCGCAGCCGTGCCGCGCGTCGGCATCACCCGGGCCGCGGAGCTGCCGTGGCGCTACGTCGTCGCGGGATCGCGCTTCGTCAGCCGCTCCGTCTGACCCAGGGCCCTTGGCGGAACAATTGGTTCTCCCGCGTCCTAGCTGCGTGCCACGACGAGCGTGATGGTCATGCCGGGCGCCGCCGCGACCCCAGGCGGCGGCGACTGCGAGACGACCTCGCCTGGAGGCCCCTCCGTGTAGCGCGCGATCTCGAGCTGGAACTTCCGCCGGAGCAGCTTGCGCCTCGCACGCCCGAGCGGGAGGCCCTCGACGTTGGGGACGACGCCGTGCACCGCCTTGGCGAGGACGAGCGTGACGGTGTCGAAGGAGGACAGCCTCCCGCGCGCCGGGAACTGGCTCAGGACGATGTCGACCCGCTGGCGCGGCGCCGCCGGCTTGTAGACGACGGCGGGCGTGAGCGGCTGTTGCTCGAGCCTCTCCATCGCCGCCGCGAGCGGCTGCCCGACGACGCGAGGGACGTCGACCTCGTTGGGCTTGCAGTTCGCGGTCCCGCGCGGCCCGAAGCCCTCGAAGTAGACGATCTCCCGGCGGCTCCGGCAGAATCCGTTGTCGAGCTGCACCCGCCCGTCGCGCTCGACCACCATCCTCGCCTGGGTGTAGTCGAGCGGCGGCAGGCGGAAGTCCTCGGGCTCCTTGCCGAGGTACAGGAGCGCTCGCTCCATGAAGCTCTTCCAGATCAGCGCGGGGTAGGTGCCGCCGGCGACGGGATCGCCGTGGAACTCGGTCAGCATCGGCCTGAGCGTGGTCGGATAGCCGACCCAGACCGCGACGACGAGCTGCGGCGTGTAGCCGACGAACCAGGCATCGCCGTAGTTCTCCGTCGTACCGGTCTTGCCGGCGACCGGCCGGTCGCCGAGGTTCGCCCGCTTGCCGGTGCCGAGCTGGACCGCCTTCTGCAGGATCGAGTTGACCACGCCGGCCTCCATGGCGGTCAGCGCGTCGACCTCGACCGGTGCGTTGAACCGCTCCCGGTCGGGCTCCTGCACCTCTTCGATCACGCGCGGCTTGTTGCCGACCATCGCCCCGTCCACGCGCCGGCCGCCGTAGGCGAACGTCGCATAGGCGCGCGCGAGCTCGAGGGGAGTGACCGACTCCGTGCCGAGCCCGATCGAGTACACGCCCTCGAGCTTGCTCCTGATCCCGAGCCGCTTGGCGGTCTCCGCGACCTTCTTCGAGCCGACCAGCTGCGTC
>JBOHAW010000330.1:0-8480 GCA_050697975.1 Gaiellaceae bacterium | reverse complement strand
GCCGAGCGCGGCCGCGGCGACGTCGGGCACGACCCGCACCACCGCCCCACCGGCGACCGCCGACAGCTCCGCCGCGAGATCGAGCCCCGTCAACGCCGGCAGGCTCGGGCACTCGGACACGGTGCCGTCGGGAAGGACGAACGCCGGGATCGCGACCGCGAGCGCAACCGCGAAAGGGACCTTGTGGCTCTGAGCCACAAGGTTCCTTTGGCTCGCCGCGACGGCGTCCGCGATCCGGCCGCAGACCTCCGCGCGCGGGAGCGAGGCATCGAGCTCACGCCGCTCCACCGCGCCCATGCGGCCGTCCTTCGCCACCGCCGCGGCGCGGACGCCGCTCCCGCCGACGTCGACGGCAACAGCGCCGGACACCTCGTGGCTCAGAGCCACAAACGAATCCGTCACGCGCCGACCGGCGTCTCCGCCCCCGTGACCACGTCCAGGAACTCGCCCGTGTCCTCGTCCTTGAGGATCAGCTTCACGCGGCCGTCGGGCATGCGCTCCTCCTTGATCACCGTCTTCCCGTCGTGCTCGCGCCGGTCGCGGGTGATGCGCTCGACCCCGCGGCCGCGCCAGTCGTCCAGTGCGACCGGCTCCCACGCGCGCGCCTCCGCCGACCGGTAGCAGGCGTCGATGATCGCGTTCACGACATAGCCGTCGTAGAAGCTCTCCAGCGGTCGCCGGCCCGCGTCGATCGCGTCGAACATGTCCGTGAACATGTCGACGTAGCCGAGCTCGGAGACCTCGTCGCCCACGGGGAAGAGCCACCCGCTCGCCGTCTCGGCCTTCTCGGCGACGTACCCGCCGCCCGCGCCGGACGTGAACGCCTCGAAGCCCGTGCGCAGGAAGTGGTCGATCCGGATCGTGCCCTCGGTGCCGGCCACCTCGTCGCGCAGGTCCATGCCGCCCCGGAACGTCCAGCTCACCTCGAACTGGCCCATCGCGCCGCTCTCGAAGCGGATGAGCGCGATCGCGTTGTCCTCGGCCTCGATCGGGTGGACGAGCGTGTCGGTCCAGCAGACGACCTCGAGCGGTCGGTTGTCCTTGCCGACGAGCGCGCGGATGATCTCGATGCAGTGGCAGCCGAGGTCGACGATCGCGCCCCCGCCCGCCTGCTTTTCGTCCCAGAACCACGCGCTATGGGGGCCGGGGTGTGTCTCGCGCGAGCGCACCCAGGTGACGTTGCCCACCTGCCCGGCCTGCACCATCCCGATCGCCTTGAGCGTCTTGGGCGTGTAGCAGAGATCCTCGAGGTAGCCGCCGAAGAGACCCGCGCGCTCGACAGTGTCGAGCATGCGCTTCGCCTCCTCGGCCGTACGGGCGAGCGGCTTCGTGCAGAGGATGGCCTTGCCGTGCCGCGCCGCGATCTCGACCGCCTCCTCGTGCAGGTGGTTCGGCAGCCCGATCACGACCGTGTCCGTGCCCGGGTGCGCGATCGCCTCCTCCAGGTCGGTCGTCGAGACGGGAACGCCGTGCTCCTCCGCGAACGCGCGCGCGCGCTCCTCCGAGCGCGAGTAGACGACGCTCACCCGGTCCCGGTTGCGCTGGCCGTGCAGGGCCATCGTGTAGAAGAGCCCGATCAGGCCCGTGCCGAGCATCGTCACCTTGTGGCTCTCCACCTGCGGCTCCCTTCTCCCGTCACCACGTCTTGACTGCATGTAGCCGTGCGAGTAGCGTCACTTGTCTAATCGTCTAGACAGGTTGATGCACGACGATCCTACTCCCACCGCGACCGCGACGAAACCCCGGTATCTCGCGGCCGCGCAGGCCCTCCTCGAGCGGCTCGAGGGTCAGGCGGAGGCGATCGAGCAGGCGAGCCGTCTGTGCGCCGACGCGATCGCGGCGGGCGGACTGGTGCACTGCTTCGGCACCGGTCACTCACGCATCCCGGTCGAGGAGATGTTCCCGCGCTACGGGTCGTTCCCGGGCTTCCACCCGATCGTGGAGCTCTCGATGACCTTCCACACCCAGGTCGTGGGCGCCAACGGGCAGCGCCAGGCGATGTTCATCGAGCGGGTGGAGGGGCTGGCGGAGGTCGTTCTCGCGAACTTCAACCTGCACCCGCCGGACGCGATGATGGTGTTCAGCGCGAGCGGGCTCAGCTCCGTCCCGGTCGAGATCGCGCGCGGCGCCCGGGCGCGAGGGCTGCCTGTGATCGCCGTCACCTCCGTCGCGCAGTCGCTCGCCCTCGAGCCGACGCACTCCTCGGGGACGCGCCTGCTCGACTACGCCGATGTCGTGCTCGACCTGTGCACTCCTCCGGGCGACGCGCTGATCCACCTCGAGGGCCTCTCCACGCCCGTCGGCCCCGGCTCGACGCTCGCCGCCGTCGCGCTCGTGAACGAGATCAAGGTGCGGACGGCCGAGCTGCTCGTCGCGCGGGGGGCGATGGTGCCCGTGCTGACGAGCTCCGCGGTCGTGGGCGCGGAGGCCTCCCAGGAGCTCTTCGACTCGGCCTATGCCGAGCACGCGCGGCGGCTCTCGCACGTCCTCGGCGGGAACGGCGCTCTGTGACGGTAGAGGAAGGGAGGCGCATCCACTAGGGTTGACCGCGGCAGGCCCGCGGCAGGCATTGCCCAGGTTTGGGGGATTCCACGAGTTAGGAGGATGGGATGGCAGTAGGTACTCTCGGCGGTCGCCGCCTTGCACTCGTCGCCGCGACTGCCTTCGTCGTCGGCGCAGCCGCTCTGGTCGCCGCCAGCTCGGCATCGGCGCGGCCGGACGCCGGCTCGGCCACGGGCCGGTGGGTGCTCGGGGTCAGCAACACGCTGGTCGGCAACGGCTGGCGCGAGGAGATGATCTGCTCGATCAAGGCGCAGGCGCTCGCGAGCGGCAAGGTGTCGCGGGTGATCGTCGCCAACCGCAACGGCGGCCCGGCCGAGCAGAACGCGGACATCCGCAACCTGATCTCCGCCGGCGCGAACGCGATCATCATCAACCCGTCCAGCCCGACTGCGCTCAACAGCGTCATCGCGCAGGCCGCGGCCCGCGGTGTGAAGGTCGTCGCCGTCGACCAGCGGGTGACCGCCCCGCAGGCGTTCAACGCGACCAACGATCAGACCGCCTACGGACGACTCGGCGCCGAGTGGTTGTTCAAGCGGCTCGGCGGTAAGGGCAACGTCGTCGAGATGCGCGGCATCGCGGGCGTTCCCGCGGACACGGACCGGCACACCGGGTTCACGCAGGCGCTGAAGAAGTACCCGGGGATCAAGGTCGTGAAGTCGACCTTCACCGGCTGGCAGTTCGCCACGGGCGGCAAGCAGATCCTGGACATCCTGAACTCCGGCGTGCAGGTCGACGGCGTCTGGACGTCGGGGATCGACTACACGGTCGTGAACGCGTTCAAGACCGCCGGCAAGAAGCTCGTGCCGGTCGTCGGCGCGGACACGAACCAGTTCATGAAGCAGCAGCTGACGCTGAAGGGCTTCCGCGGCGCGGCCGTGACGAACCCCGCCACGATCGGCGGCGTGGGCGCCGCGATGGCGATCAGGCTGCTCGACGGAGGGACCGTGCCGAAGTGGGTCAAGCTGAAGCCGGAGGTCTGGGACAACGGGACCGCGGCCGGCAAGGCCAAGATCAAGGCGAACTACTCGCCGAGCCGCCCGCCGACGTACAGCGCGCGTCTCACGATCGCACCATGGACGACCTACACCCCGAGGCAGCTCTTCTCCTGCAAGGGGCCGTAGGGCCGGTTCGAGCTCGAACACGGAGAAGGGGGCGCCGGCCCGGCGCCCCCTTCCGCTTCCGCCGTCCCGCGGGAGGAAGGACTCCGCGACCGCATGAGCCTGCTGGAGGCACGGAATCTCTCGAAGCGCTTCGGCGCGGTGATCGCGCTGCGGTCGGCCGATCTCTCCGTCGAGCCCGGCGAGGTGCACGCGCTGCTCGGCGCCAACGGCGCGGGGAAGAGCACGCTCGTCAAGCTCCTCACCGGCGTGATCAGGCCCGACTCGGGCACGATCGAGATCCGCGGCGAGCAGGTGCGCGCGCGCTCGCCGTCGCACGCCGCGCGCATCGGGCTTGCGCCGGTGTTCCAGGACCCGGCGCTCGTCCCCGACCTGACCGTCGCCCAGAACCTCCGGCTGACCGGGGCGCCGATCGACGCCGTCCGGCAGCGGCTCGAGGACATGGAGCTCGCCATCGACTTCTCGGAGCAGGCGGGCGACGTGCCGCTCCCCATGCTCCGCATGCTCGATCTCGCGCGGGCGCTGTCGCGGGACCCGCAGCTGCTCCTGCTCGACGAGATCACCGCCGCCCTGCCGTCCGACCTCGCCGGGCGGGTGTTCGCCGTCATGCGGGACTGGCGCGAGCGAGGCCGGTCGGTGCTGTTCATCACCCACCGGCTCGCCGAGGTGATCGCGGCGTGCGATCGCGCGACGGTCCTGCGCGACGGCCGGGACGTCGCCACGCTGGTGCCGGAAGAGGGCGGCGAGGAGCGGATCGTCGAGACCATGCTCGGGCCGGAGGCGGCCCGAGCCGAGGCGCGCGCCGCCCAGATCCAGGAGGGCGAGCCGGCCGCCACGCGGGAGCGGATCACGGTCTCCACGAACGGCCGGCCGGCGCTCGAGGTCGCCGACCTGAGCGTCGGCGCGATCGCGGGCATCTCCTTCGCGCTCCGCCCCGGCGAGATCCTCGGCCTCGCGGCGCTCGAAGGGCAGGGCCAGGACGAGCTCTTCGCGGTGCTGTCCGGGCAGCGGAAGCCCGACGGAGGCGAGCTGCGCCTCGACGGCGGCGTGCTGCGCGCCCGCCATCCCTACGATGCGATCCGCGCCGGGGCGGTGCTCGTACCGGCCGACCGGCTGCTCGCGCTGCTTCCCCAGCGTTCCGTCCGCGAGAACATCGCCGCGCCGCGCTACAACGCGCCCGGCCGGTGGGGGCCGATCAACATGCGCGCCGAGGGCCGCCGAGTGCGCGACGCGATCGACAGCCTGCAGATCGACACCCGTGCGCAGGGCCAGCTGCGCCGGTTGTCGGGCGGCAACCAGCAGAAGGTGACGATCGCGCGCTGGCTCGCCTCGGGCTTCCAGACGCTGCTCTGCTACGACCCCACGCGCGGGATCGACGTCGGCACGAAGCGGCAGATCTACGCGCTGCTGCGCAGGCTGGCCGACGACGGCGCCGCGATCCTCTTCTTCAGCAGCGAGCTGACCGAGCTGCCGCTCGTCTGCGACCGGGTCGTCACGCTGTACGGCGGTCGCCTGACGGCCGAGCTGCCGGGTGAGGCGGCGGACGAGGCCTCGCTCCTCCGCGCCATGCACGGCCTCGTCGTCGTGGAGGAGGAGGTGGCGTGACGAGCGCGGCCGCCACGGCCGGCGGCGCCCGGCGCCGGGTCGACCCCGGCCGGCTTCTCCGGCGGCACGGCTGGACGGCCGGCGTCTACGTGCTGCTCCTCGCGCTGCTCCTGTACTGGCGCACGGTGCCCCCGCAATGGGGCTCCTTCGACGTGCAGTCGCTCGCGATCGACGCGCTCCCCCTCGCCTTCGTGGCGATGGCCCAGGCCGTGATCGTGATCTCGGGCGGGATCGACCTCTCCGTCGGGTCGCTCATGAGCCTCGTGAACGTCCTCTCCGCCAAGTACATGGTCGAGAATCTCGAGCTCCTCCAGCCGGTCTCGTTCCGCCGATCGCTGCTGGTCGCGGCGGTGCTCGTGCTCGCCTCGGCACTCGCCGGCGCTCTCACCGGAACGTTGATCACCGTCACGCGGGTGCCGGACATCGTCGTCACGCTCGCCATGCTCTTCGTCTGGGCGGGCCTGGCGCTCCAGATCCTGCAGGTTCCGAACGGAGGCGCGCCGCTCGAGTACCTCAAGCTCGGCACGGGTTTCACCGGCTCGCAGTGGATCCCGACCGGCATCGTGATCCTGCTCGGCGTGTTCGCCGTCGTCTGGCTTCCGATCCGGTGGGCCAAGCCGGGACTCGCCCTCTACGCGGTCGGCAGCAACCGGAACGCCGCATACCTGAGCGGCATCGACGTCGCGAAGACGAGGATCGGCGCCTACGCCCTCGGCGGGGCGTTCGCCGGACTCGGCGGGCTCGCGCTCACTGCCACCTCGGGCATCGGCGATCCGCTCTCCGGGCAGTACTACACACTGAACAGCGTCGCCGCAGTCGTGCTGGGCGGCGTGGCGCTGGTCGGGGGCAAGGGCGGGCTGATCGGGTCGATCGCCGCGGCGTTCGTGCTCACCCTGGTGAAGACCATCCTCGTCCTCAGGGGCGTCGACCAGAACTGGGCCCAGGTGATCCAGGGCACGCTGATCATCGTCGTCGTGATGATCGGCGGGCTCGCGATCCGGGACCGGGCCCGCACGTGAGCATCGCGCCCGGCGCCGTCCAGCCGGAGAGCCGGCTGCAGGGGCTCCAGCGCGTGCTGGCCGACAACCCGGCGATCGCGCTCACCTTCGTCTTCGTGGCGCTCTTTGTGGTCACGGACATCGTCAACCGCGCCCAGTCGGGCTCGGCGTTCCTCACGCCCACGCAGGTGTCGACGACGTTCTTGTTCGCCGCGCCGCTCGCGCTGCTCGCCGCCGGCCAGACCCTCGTCATGCTCACCGGCGGCGTCGATCTCTCGGTCGCGACCACGGCCACGGCCGCGGCGTTCGTCACCTCGGGGACGGCCGCGGACGGGACGGGGAGGGCCCTGGGGCTCGCGATCGCCGTCGGCCTCGGCATCGGCCTCGTCAACGGCATCGGCGTCGCGATCTTCCGCGTCAACCCGCTGATCATGACGCTCGGCATCAGCTCGGTCACGCTCGGAGCGCTCACGATCTACAGCCAGCGGCGCTTCGTCGCGCTCGTGCCCGACGTCGTCAACACCCTCGGGTCGCGTCGGTTCATCGAGTACGTCCCCTACGACCTGCTCGTGTGGGCGCCGATCGCCGCGCTGATCATCCTCGGGCTCCGCTACAGCGGCTTCGGCCGGATGATCTACGCGGTCGGCGACAATCCGGTCGCCTGCCGGCTCGACGGCGTGCGCGTGTGGCAGGTGCTCCTGGTCGTGTACGCGCTCTGCGGCGCGTTCAGCGCCCTCGCCGGGATCCTGCTCGTCGGCTTCAACGACGCGGCCGACCTCGGCATCGCGGCGCCGTTCCTGCTCCCGTCGGTCGCCGCCGTGGTGATCGGCGGCACCTCCATCCTGGGCGGCAGCGGAGGCTACGGCGGCACGATCCTCGGCGCGCTGATCCTGACCGTGCTCGACTCGCTGCTGACGATCCTGAACGCCACGGCCGCGGTGAAGCAGATGCTCTACGGCGCGATCATCCTCGCGCTCGCGGCCCTGTACGCGCGCACCTCCGGCGGCGAGTGACGCCGCCCGAGGTCCTGACCGTCGGGCGGGTCGTCTGCAGGGCCTGACGAAGCTCGCACCCGGCCCGGGCCACGTCGCGCTGAGCGACCGGCTGGAGCCTCGCGCCGGACCGGGGCAGGTCGTCGTCGCGGTCGCCGGCACCGGCATCTGCGGCACCGACCTGCACATCCAGGACGGCGAGTACCCGAGCGTCCCGCCGGTGACGATGGGGCACGAGGTCTCGGGCGTCGTCGTCGAGCTCGGCGAGGGAGTCGAGGAGGCGTGGGCCGGAGCGTCCGTCGTCACGGAGACCTACTTCTCGACCTGCGGCGCGTGCGAGCTCTGCCGCGCCGGTCGCGTCAACCTCTGCCCGGCCCGCCGGTCGATCGGGACGCACGTCGACGGCGGCTTCGCGCCGCTCCTGCTCGTGCCGGCGCGCAACCTCCACCGTGTCCCCGGGTGGCTCGACGCCCACACCGCCGCGCTGTCGGAGCCGCTCGCCTGCGTCTGCCACTCGCTGCTCGATCCGCCGGCGGTCGTCGCGGGCGACACAGTGCTCGTGGTCGGGCCGGGGCCGATCGGACTCCTCGCCGCCCAGGTCGCGCGCACCTGCGGCGGCCGAGTGCACGTGCGGGGTGCTCCGCGGGACGAGCCGCGCCTTGCGGCCGCCCGCTCGCTGGGCTTCGAGACGTCGAGCGCCGGCGAGGAGTCTGATCTCGGCCCCTTCGACGTCGCGGTCGAGTGCTCGGGCAACCAGGCCGGGATGGCGTTCGCGCTCGAGTCGGCGCGGCGCGGCGGGCGCTACGTCCAGATCGGCCTCGCCGGCAAGCCCGTCTCCGTGCCGCTCGACGAGGTCTGCTTCCGGGAGCTGACGGTCACCTCCGGCTTCGCCAGCACTCCCCGCTCGTGGCAGCGCGCGCTCGACCTCGTCGAGGAGCGCGCCGTCACCCTCGAGGCGCTCGTCAGCGAGGTTGCGCCCCTCGCCGACTGGGAGCGCGCCTTCGCGGCCACCCGGGCGGCCGAGGGAATCAAGTTCGTCCTCGACCCGCGCGCGTAAGCCGGGGTCAGACCCCGGACGTGTCCGGATCAGACGATGTGGGGCCGCAGAGTGTTCCGCGCGATCTCGAAGCCCCGCTTCACGAGCTCCTCCGTGTGCTCGAAGCGCCGGTCCTCGTGCTCGACCGAGATCACGTGGTCGTAGCCGA
>JBOHAW010000329.1:0-2999 GCA_050697975.1 Gaiellaceae bacterium | reverse complement strand
GTGCCCCGCTTGGTCTGGGCCGCCCCCGGCGGCGCGCCAATTTCCGGTCAAGCATCAGGCCGCTCGGCTGTCTCCGTCAGGCCGGGCGGCGCGCGATCCACACGGAGTCCTCGCCGCCGGCGTAGGGCCTTCCGTCGAACCACCCGTAGCAGTCCTGGACCTCGAAGCCGGAACGCTCGAGCAGGTCGCGCCACTCCTCGGCCGCGATCCACGAGAGCGTCATCGTCGTCGCGCCGCCTTCGCCGCGCACCGAGAGCGTCAGCGTGCGCGCGACCGTGTCCCAGTCGGCGCGCTCGAAGATGCCGGGCTCGCGCTCGAGCCAGCGGTTGTGGGTCTCGGCGATGTCGTCCGCGCCGGGCTCGAAGACGTCGAACGCGAGGCGGCCACCGGGCACGAGCAGCACGCGCGCCGCCGCGAGCGCGCGGAGCCGCTCGGCGTCGCCGCCCAGGTGCAGGAAGGCACGGAACGGGCAGGTGACGAGGTGCACGCGCTCGGGGACGGGGGGTTCGAGCAGATCGCCCGTGCGCAGGTCGAGAAGCTCCGCCACTCCGGCCAGCTCGGCCTGGGCGCGGCAGACCTCGAGCATCCCGGGCGAGGAGTCGACGCCGATCACACGAATCCCCGCCGCCGCCGTCGGGATCGCGATCCGGCCGGTGCCGACGCCGAGCTCCACGATCGGGCCGCCGGCCTCGCGGGCGAGCCCCACGTAGAAGTCGATGTCCTCGGTGACGGAGCGGCTCCAGGGGTCGTAGAGCCCGGCGATCTCGTCGTAACCCGTCAAGAGGCCGATGCTACAGTCGCCCGGGTGGACGTCGAGGCTCTCGAAACCGAGGCGCAGAGCGCGATTGCGAGCGCAGCGGCTCTTGACGAGCTCGACGCGGCCCGCGTGCGCTTCCTCGGCCGCCGGAGCGAGCTGAAGCAGGCGCTGCGCGGTGTCCGCGACCGCGAGGCCGGGATGGAGCTGAACGCGCTCCGCGAGCGCCTCGAGGGTGCTTTCGACGGGAGGGAGGCGGAGCTCGGACAGGCGGCGCTCGAGCGCGCGCTCGCGGAGGGTGCGGTCGACGTGACGCTGCCGGGCGAGGAGTTCCCGCGCGGCCAGCTGCACCTGATCACGCAGATCCGGCGGGAGGTCGAGGACGTCTTCCTCGGCCTCGGGTACGAGGTGATCGACGACCGCGAGGTGGAGACGACGGAGTACAACTTCGACAAGCTCGCGTTCCCGCCATGGCACGCGACGCGCTCGCCCCGCAGCTCCTTCTTCTTCGACGAGACGCACATGCTCCGCACGGAGACGTCCCCCTCGCAGATCCACGCGATGGAATCGCGCCGGCCGCCGATCTACATGGTCTCGCTGGGACGCGTGTACCGCCGCGACGCGATCGACGCCACGCACTACCCGATCTTCCTCCAGTTCGAGGGCCTCGCCGTCGACCGGGGCCTCACGCTCGCCGACCTGAAGGGAACGCTGCTGCACGTCATGCGGGCGCTCTACGGGGCGGAGCGCCGCGTTCGCTTCAGGACGCACTACTTCCCGTTCACCGAGCCCTCGATGGAGCCGGACGTGTCGTGTCCGATCTGCGACGGCGACGGCTGCCGCACGTGCAAGCAGTCCGGCTGGATCGAGATGGGCGGGTCCGGTGTCGTCGACCCGGCCGTGCTCGAGAACGTCGGCCTCGACCCGGAGGAGTGGTCGGGCTTCGCCTTCGGCTGCGGGCTCGAGCGCACGGCCCAGCTGCGCCACAGCGTCCCGGACATCCGGGCGCTGTGGGAGAACGACCTCCGCGTCCTCCGTCAGTTCTGATGCGCATCCCGCTCTCCTGGCTCAGCGACTACGTCGCGCTCGAGATGCCGCTCGAGGAGCTCGCCGAGCGGCTCAGCATCTCCGCCGCCGAGGTGAAGGGGATCGAGCGGCGCGGCGTGCCCGACACGGACGGCAACCTCGGCCTCTTCCGCGTCGGTCGCGTGCTCGAGGCGGGGAAGCATCCGAACGCCGATCGCCTCCAGCTCTGCCGCGTGGACGTCGGCGAGCCCGAGCCGCGGCAGATCGTCTGCGGCGCGTGGAACTTCGGCGCGGGGGCGACCGTGGCCGTCGCCCTGCCCGGCGCCGTGCTGCCCGGCGGGCGCCGGCTCGAGCAGGCGAAGATTCGCGGGGAGCTCTCCAGCGGGATGATCCTGGCCGAGGACGAGATCGAGCTCGGCTCCGACCACACGGGGATCATGGTGCTCGCGGTGGGCGAGCCCGGGACACCGCTCGCCGAGGTCCTGCCGCTCGGCGACACCGTGCTCGAGGTGGAGACGACGGGCAACCGCCCGGATCTGCTCTCGATCTACGGGATCGCGCGCGAGGTGGCGGCGCTCTTCCGTCTCGAGCTGGCGCCACCGCCCGGACGCGATCCCGAACGCGCCGGCGACGAGCCGGTCGACGTCCGCATCGAAGACCTCGACGGCTGCCCGCGCTACGTCGGCCGCCTCTTCCGGGACGTCAGCGTCGGCCCGTCGCCGCCCTGGCTGCGGTCGCGGCTCACCGCCGCGGGCATGCGGCCGATCTCGAACGTCGTCGACGTGACGAACTACGTCATGCTCGGCCTGGGCAATCCGCTCCACGCCTTCGATCACACGCGCCTCGCCGAAGGCAGGATCGTCGTGCGGCGCGCCCGGCCCGGGGAGGAGCTGCGCACGCTCGACGGGACGCTGCGGCGTCTCGACGAGCGCGATCTGATGATCGCGGACGGGGCCCGCTCGGTCGCGATCGCCGGGATCATGGGCGGCGAGGAGACCGAGGTCGGCGACCGGACCACGGAAGTCCTGCTCGAGGCGGCGAACTTCGAGCCGGTCGGGATCATGCGGACGTCGGAGCGGCACGGACTGCGCACCGAGGGCTCGAACCGCTGGGAGAAGGGCGTCGACCCCTACCTCGCGGAGCAGGCGTCGACCTACGCCACGGAGCTCCTCGTCGCGCTCGCCGGCGCACGCTGGACCGGCCACGCGGAGACGTCGGC
>JBOHAW010000328.1:0-3572 GCA_050697975.1 Gaiellaceae bacterium | reverse complement strand
GAGGTGGTGGACCTGCGCAGCCGAACGGTGCACCGCATCGAGGCGAAGGGACGACGCGGGCTGCTGCGATCGATCGCTCTCGACGGCCGCAGGATCGCGTGTGACTTGGCCGTCATGTCGGGGGGAGCGCAGCCCGCGTACTCGCTGCTCGCCCAGGCCGGCGCGCGGATCGAGTACGACGTCGCTCGGGGCATCTTCGTCCCCGTGGATCTGCCTCCGAACGTGGAGGCGGTCGGCTCCGTCACCGGAGCCGGCGGGCGAGCCGCCGTGCCGCCGCCCTCGATCGTGGAGGGCGACGGCAAGCCGTTCGTCTGCATCTGCGAGGACGTGACCGTCAAGGACGTGAAGCGGGCGATCGCGGAGGGCTTCGACTCGCTCGAGCTCGCCAAGCGCTACACGACCGTGACGATGGGCCCGTGCCAGGGGCGTCTCTGCCAGCTCCCGTCGATCCGGCTCTACGCGCGGGAGAACGAGACCGACGAGGCCGCACTCGGGACGACGACGGCACGGCCGCCGTGGACGCCCGTGTCGCTCGGCGTGCTCGCGGGTCGCGGGTACGAGCCGGCCAAGCGCACCTCCATCCACCACCGCCACGAGGAGCTCGGGGCCAGGATGATGTGGACCGGCGACTGGCGACGGCCGCATTCCTACGGCGACCCGCCGGCGGAGGTCCGGGCCGTGCACGAGGGCCTCGGCCTGATCGACGTGTCCACGCTCGGCAAGCTGGTCGTGTCGGGGCCGGACGCGGTTCCGTTCCTCGAGCGGCTGTACCCGAACCGCTTCGGCGACCTGGCGACCGGACGGATCCGCTACGGCGTGCTGGGGACGGATGCGGGCCGCATCATGGACGACGGCACGATCGCCCGCCTCGCCGACGAAGAGTTCTACGTCACCACCACGTCGACCGGCGCCGAGACCGTCGTCGAGTGGTTCGAGTGGTGGAACGCCGTCTGGGGGCTCGACGTCGAGATCGTGAACCTCACGGGCGCGCTGGCGGCGGTCAACGTCGCCGGTCCCCGTTCGCGGGAGCTGATGGATCGGCTGACCGACCACGACATGTCGAAGGAGGGGTTCGCGTATCTCGACGCCAAGCGCGCCCCGGTCGCCGGCGTCCCCTGCCTGCTCCTGCGGATCGGCTTCGTGGGCGAGCTCGGCTACGAGCTCCACTTCCCGAGCCCCTACGGCGAGTACCTCTGGGACACGATCCTCGACCGGGGCGCCGACGTCGGCGTCGTGCCGTTCGGCCTCGAGCCGCAACGCGTGCTGCGTCTGGAGAAGATGCACATCCTCGTGGGGCAGGACACCGACTCGGAGTCGAACGCCCTCGAGGCTGGGATGCCGTGGATCGTCAAGCTCGACAAGGACGACTTCGTCGGCAAGTGGTCGCTCGAGCAGGTGCGGGAGCGCGGCTTCCGCGAGCGGCTCGTGGGCTTCGAGCTGACGAACGGCGTGCTCCCGCCGGAGGGAGGGCAGGTGGTCGTGGACGGCCGCCCGAGCGGACGCGTGACGAGTGCGCGCTGGAGCGAGCAGCTCGGCAGGGCGATCGGGATGGCGTGGGTGCGGCCGGAGCTCGCCCAGGAGGACGCCTCCCTGATGCTGATGGTGAACGGTCGCCTCGAGGAGGCGCGGGTGCGACTCCGGCCGTTCTTCGACGCCGAGGGCGAGCGCCTGCGCTCATGACGACGCTGGAGTTCCTCTCGCCTCGCGCCGCGGAGACCGGCGAGTTCCGCCCGCGGCTCACCTCGCCGCTGGCGCGCGTTCTGGGCTCGGCTCGCCCCGGCCTCGGCCTGCACGACCTGTCGCTTTCGCTGGCGAAGCTCGAGGTCCGCGGCGACCTCGACGCGATCGTCGACGCCGATCTCGTCTGGATCGCGCCTCGCCGCGGGCTCGTGCTGGCCCCCTACGGGGAGGGCGAGCCGCTCGAAGCGAGGCTGCGCGAGCAGGTCGCGACGGTGATCGACCTCACCGGCGCGCTCGCCGGGCTGCGGATCGAGCGGGTCGACGCCGTGACCTTGATGCGACGTCTCACCGATCTCGACCTCGACAACCTGCCGGCGGTTGGCGCCGTGGCCCGGGTGCCCGCGCTCGTGCGCGGCGGTGGCCGGGCCTTCGAGCTCTTCTGGCCCCAGGAGTACGGCCACTACCTGGCCGAGGTCGTCGTCGATACCGCCACTGCGCTGGGGAAGGGCGCAAGCGCGTGAAGGACATCTTCCGCCAGCGCCGGATGTGGCGGCCGCGCAGCGAGCTGAAGCCGTGCTACGACGTGGTCGTGATCGGCGGCGGCTCACACGGGCTCGCCACCGCCTACTACCTGGCGAGAAACCACGGCATCGCCGACGTCGCCGTCCTCGAGCAGAGCTACATCGGCTCCGGTGCGGCCGGGCGCAACACGACCATCATCCGGGCCAACTACCGCACCCCGGAGGGCGTCGCGTTCTACAAGGCGAGCGTCTCACTCTACGAACGGCTCGCGATCGACCTCGACTTCAACCTGCTCTTCTCGCAGCAGGGGCATCTGACGCTCGCCCACTCCGACCGCGCCATGATCACCATGACCGAGCGCGCCGAGGTGAATCAGCTGCTCGGCGTCGACAGCCGGGTGGTCGGACCCGACGAGATCGCCGGGCTCTGCCCCCAGCTGGATCTCTCGCAGGACGTCACCTGGCCGGTGATGGGAGCCCTCTACCATCCCCGCGGCGGGATCATCCGCCACGACGCCGTCGTCTGGGGCTATGCCCGCGGCGCCGACCGTGGCGGCGTCGAGATCCACCCGTACACCAAGGTAACGGGGATCGAGCGTGCGAACGGGCGCGTGACGGGCGTGCGGACGACGCGCGGGCCCGTCGCGTGCGAGACCGTCGTCAGCGCCACGGCCGGGTGGTCGACGCTCGTCGCCGACCTCGCCGGCGTGCCGCTCCCGATCACGACCCACATCCTGCAGGCGTTCGTCACCGAGCCGTTCAAGCCGTTTCTCGACGTGATCATCGTCTCCTCGCAGATGCACATCTACATCTCGCAGACCGACCGCGGCGAGTTCCTGATCGGCGCCGAGATCGAGCCGTACACGACCTACCGCGGCACGAGCACGTTTCCGTTCCTCGAGTACTCGGCCCGGCACGCGCTCGAGCTGTTCCCGCAGCTCGAGCAGGCCAAGGTGCTGCGCCAGTGGACGGGGCTCTGCGATCTCAGTCCGGACTACAGCCCGATCCTGGGTGTGACGCAGGCGGAGGGCTTCCTGATCAGCGCCGGCTGGGGGACCTACGGCTTCAAGGCCGCTCCGATCGTCGGCACGACGCTCGCGGAGCTCGTCGCGACCGGCACAACCCCGAAGCTGATCGAGCCGTTCGCGCTCGAGCGCTTCTCCACCGACACGCTCGTGTCGGAGCTAGCCGCAGCCGCGGTGTCCCACTAGCTGAGCGTGTCGAGCTCTCGTACCGCGGGACCGGGGCCGTTCAGGCCGGCGCGGAGCCGCCCCTCCCAGTCCGGATACCGGCCCTTGCAGGTCGGGCAAGCCCGCAGGATGCTCCCGGCCCCGACGTCGAGCTCACCCCAGGCAGCGCGCGACAGCAGCC
>JBOHAW010000327.1:0-2492 GCA_050697975.1 Gaiellaceae bacterium | reverse complement strand
TGGCGCGGCGCTCCCCCGCCTTCGTGCGTGGCCGAGCTGGCAACTCGCCCTCGCCGTCCTGCTCAGCGTCTACGTCGCGCTCGGGCTCGTCGTCACCTGCGCGCCGATCTCCTCGGCCGACGCGCTCTACTACCACGCCGCCGCTCCGGAGCTCTTCGATCAGGAGCACCGGATCGTCGAGCTGCCCTGGAGCTGGCACTCGTACCAGCCCTTCACGGTCGAGATGCTGGTCCTCGACGGCTTCCTGCTCTGGGACGCGGCGCAGGGGGCCTTCGCGGCCTTCCTGCTCGCCCTCGGAGCCCTGGCCGCCGCGGTCGGAGCGGGCGAACGGCTCGCCGGGCGCGCGGTCGGACTGCTCGCGGGCGCCGTCTTCTTCGCGCAGCCGCTCATGCTGTGGCTCGCGACCTCGACCTTCGTCGAGCCGGCGCTCGCATTCGCAGTCGCACTCGCCTGCTGGAACCTCGCCCGGTTTGGACAGTCGGAGCGGATCGAGTCGCTCGTCCTCGCCGGTCTCTTCGCCGGCGGAGCGGCCGGGATCAAGTACGTCGGCGCGGCGGCGGCGGCCGTGCTCGCCGGAGCGGCTGCGGTCTGGTTGCGGGCGCGGCTGACACGCGCGCGCGTCCTCGCCTTCGCGCTGCCTGCTCTCGCGATTCCGCTGGTCTGGTACGCGAGGAACGCCGTCCTCACCGGCAATCCCGTGTACCCGTTCGTCTTCGGCGGCGCGAACGAGGAGGCGATGCGGGCGGCCCGGGACTCGTTCTCGAGCTACGGGCACGGGCGCTCGCCGCTGGATCTCGTCCTCCTGCCCCTGCGCCTGCTCGCGGACGCAGACGAGTTCGACCGCGGCGAGTTCGCCTCGCCCCTCTTCCTCCTCTTCGCGCCCGTCGCGCTGCTCGCACCCGCGGCCCGTCGCGCCGCGCCGATCGTCCTCGGGGCCGTTCTCGTCTACACGCTCGCGTGGTTCGCGGGATCACAGCAGCTCCGCCTCCTGGCGCCGGCGATGCCGGCTCTCGCCGTCCTCGCCGCGCTCGGGATCGTGACGCTTGCGGCACGGGGCCGGATCGGCCGCGCCGTCGCCGTCGCCGTACCCGCGGCCGCGCTCGCCGGCGGTCTCGCGGTCTCGGTCGTCTACGCGGCGCAGTTCGTCCCGGTGGTGGCCGGCCGCGAGAGCGAGCGTGAGTTCCTGTCCGAAAGCTCGTCCTATTACGACGGCGTCGACTGGCTGAATCGCAATCTGCCCGCGGACGCACGAGTGGTGATCGACCACGTCTTCGCCCTCCACGTCGATCGGCCGACCGTCGTCTGGACGTCGGACGTGCTCGAGTCCACGGCCGGACCGGTCGAGACCCGAGCGTTCTTCCGCCGGTTCCGGCTCACCCATGCGGCGGTGTTCGAGAGCGACGCGACCAGGCGTCGCCAGCTCGGCTACGTCCGGGCCGAGCGGGTCGCGCGCGTGATGGTGCGCCCGGTCGCGTCGAGGACGCTGAACGAGCTCGGTCCGTCCGAGCCGATGCTCGTCTTCGCCGTGCCGGGGAGGATGGGGGCGGGCCCGGCGGGCTAACCCGATTCGCCGGGAGTGCCGAGCCGGCGCGCCAGACCGGCGACGGCCGTCGCCCAGGCCTCCGGGGTCAGCCCTTCGACGAGCGCCCGAGAGCGCGCGCCCGCCCGGCGCCTGAGCTCCTCGTCCTCCGCCATCCTGCGCAGCGCTCTCGCGAGCTCGTCGACGTCGTCCGGCTCGACGACGAAGCCGTTGACGCCGTCCTCGACGAGCTCACGGGCCGCTCCGGCGGACGTGGTCGCGACGATCGGCAATGCTGCGGCAGCCGCCTCGTTGAGCACCATCCCCCACTGTTCGGACCGCGACGGGAGCACGAAGACGTCCGCCCGCGCGTAGTGCTCCGCGACTGCGTCGCGATCGAGAGCTCCCGTGAAGCGCACGCGCTCGGGCGCCGCGCGCCGCAGGGCGGCCTCCAGGGTGCCGCCGCCGACGATCACGAGCTCTCCGGGGACGCGGGCGAAGGCCTCGAGCAGAACGTCGAGGCCCTTCTCGGCGTCGAGGCGTCCGACGTAGAGGAACGTGCAGCCCTCGTGGGGGCCTCGGAGCCCGGCGACGCGCTCGCCGAAGATGCGATGGTCGACTGCGTTGGGCGCGACCGCGATGCGCTCGTCCGGGACACCGAGCTCGCGCAGGTACTCGGCCGAGGCGCGGCCCGGAACGAAGAACCCGGACGCTCCGCGCACGAGCGCCCGCTTGGCGAGCTCGAGCGGCAGCGCCTCGGAACGGGCGTCCCGGGCCGTGCTCTCGACCCAGACGAGCAGGGGAATCCGGCGCGCCCTCGCGTACAGGAGCGCCTGCCAGAAGGCCGGCTGGTTCCACCCGCCCACGCCGACGGCGTCCGGCCGGAAGCGCCGCAGCTCGCGCAGGACGCCGCGGTTGAGCACGGTCCAGCGTCCGCCGCGGAGCAGCTGGCGCCCGGGTAGCACCCTCCAGC
>JBOHAW010000326.1:0-8693 GCA_050697975.1 Gaiellaceae bacterium | reverse complement strand
CCCTCCAGCCGAACTGGAACTCGTCCGCGTGCAGCCGGTAGTGCGACCGGCGCGGATCCGCCTCGGCGAGGAAGAGCGCGCGGAACTCGACGTCTTCGAGCCGGGCCAGCGCGTTGAAGAGTGGGATGCGGAACGGAGCGGGGATCTCCGTCAGGAGCGCCAGCCTCATCGCAGGGCCGAGCCGACGAGCCGCCGCAGCACCCACCCCTGCCGCATCAGGCCGGGGTCGAGGCGCAGCGCCTGGAGCAGGTAGCGCCGGGAGAGCGCCTGATCGGCCAGCACTGCCCAGCTCCGGGCGAGCATGAGCAGGAAGTTCCGGCGCGCGAGGCGCGCGTCGGGGATGGCGGGCCGCGAGTCGAGCAGCGCGAGGTGCTTCTCCGCCGTCTGGATCTGGCCCATGGTCAGCTCGTACGTCGTCATCTGGCCGGGGTGGTGCCGGTAGAGCGCCATCGCCGGCCCCTCGAGGAAGACGACGTCCCATTCGAGGGCGAGCCGCAGGTAAAGGTCGTAGTCGTCGAGCAGCAGCGACGTGTCGTAGAACCCGACGCTCTCGATCGCCGCCACCCGGGCGGTCATGGCCGAGCTGAAGCAGCGGCAGTCGAACGCGTAGCCGGCGTAGCTGACGCCGTGCGCGTGCGCCGCGCTGAAGAGCGCATGGTGGCGCTCGGTCTCCTCCGGGAGCGGAAGGCCGGCGTCGTCCACCAGGTCGACGTGCCCGTGCACCATGCCGACGTGGAGGCTCGCCTCCAGCACGGGCACCTGTCGCTCGAGCTTGTCCGGCGCCCAGCGGTCGTCCGAGTCGAGAAAGGAGATGTAGCGCCCGCGGGCCTCGCGCACTGCGGTGTTGCGCGCCGCCGAGCGTCCGGCGTTCTCCTGGCGCACGACGCGGATGCGGTCGGCGTACGGTGCGATCACCGCCTCGGTCTCGTCGGTGGAGCCGTCGTCGACGACGAGCACCTCCAGGTCGTCGTACGTCTGCGCGAAAGCGCTCGCGAGCGCTCCTACGAGGAAGGGCGCGCGGTTGTACGTGGTGATCGCGGCGGTGACCGAGGTCAAGCGGCCACCTCGGCGTAGATCGCGAGCACGCGTTCGGTCATCGCCGCGACCGAGAACCGCTCGGCGATCCGTCGCCGGCCAGCCTCGCCCATTCGCCGGCGGAGCTCCGGATCCCCGAGAAGCCGCTCGATCGCTCCGGCGAGGGCGCGGGGGTCGCGCACGGGCACGAGCAGCCCGGTCTCCCCGTCGGCGACCACCTCCGGCGTCCCGCCCACTGGCGTCGCCACGACCGGCCGCCGGAGCGCCATCGCTTCGAGCACGACGAGCGGCAGACCCTCGGTCCAGGACGGCAGGGCGACGACGTCGAGCGCGCCGAGCAGCCGCCGGGCGTCCGCTCTGTAGCCGGTGAAGACGACTCGGTCGCGAACGCCGAGCCGTTCCGCTTCGCGCTCGAGATCGGCCTGAAACGCGCCTCCCTCTTCGAGGTCCTTCCCGACGAGCACCAGCCGCGCTCCGGGGAGGTGCGTCAGCGACTCGATCAGCTCCCGCTGGCCCTTCACGTCGCAGAGGCGTGCCACCTCGCCCACGAGTTGCGCATCGGTCGGCAGTCCGAGCTCGGCTCGGACGCCGTCCGACCCCGCCTCGTCGTCGAGCTCGACGCCGTTGTAGACGACCTCGATCGTGCCGGCGGGATAGCCCTGCCGCTCGTACGCCAGCCGCGTGTCCTCGGACACGGCGACCAGGCGCGCGCAGCGCCGCGCGGTCGCGTTGTCGAGCCGGCGCAGCAGCGACCGGGTGCTCGGTCGGAAGTGGTTCTCGATGTGCAGGTGCGCCACGACGGGCACGCCCGCGAGCCGGGCGCCGAGCCGGCCCAGGACGTTCGCGGCGACGAGCGCGTGCGTATGGAGGAGGTCTGCGCGCTCCCGCCGCAGCAGGCGGGCGAGGGCCCACGCGCGCCCGAGCTGGAACGTCCGGCGTAGCTCGAGCTCGTGCACGGCGAACCCCTCGCGGCGTGCGAGCTCGGCGAACGGACCCGGGGCGGGGACGACGAAGGCGACGTCGTCACCCTGCGCCCGGGCCGCGCGCGCGAGCTGGAGGGCGACGACCTGGCCGCCGGCGACCTCGCTGCCGATCACCAGCTGCACGATCTTCATCGGCAGACGGCCACGAGCTCGCTCGCCCGCTCGAGGTCACGGGAGATCTCGATGTCCTCGCTCGTCACCTCCGCCATCGGAGGCGTCCCGAGCAGGCGCGAAGCGGGGCGGAGGAACGTCAGGCGCTTGCGCAGTCCCAGCACGTCGAGTCGCTGGAGCAGCCGGTGGCGCCCCGTCTGGGCTCGCCGCTGGCCGTAGAGGTCGACGTCGTCGAAGAAGCGCCGCAACAGGGCTTCGAAGTCGGCGCGGGAGAGCTCCACTGTATGGAACGGATTGTCCGGAGCCGCCGTCGTCCGTGCGACGTGAGGGGTCGACAGGAGACACGTTCCGCCGGGCCGAAGCACGCGGCAAAGCTCCGCGAGGAACCGCTCCTGGTCGGCCACGTGCTCGATCGTCTCGAACGAGCAGACCGCGTCGAAGGACTCGTCCGGCAACGGCAGCCGAAGCAGGTCGCCGACCTCGAACTCGAGGTTCGCCGCGCCGTAGCGCCGCCGTGCGTACTCGATCGCCCCCCGATCGCGGTCGACGCCGACCACGCGCCGGGCGCGCGCGGCGAGCACGGCGCTGCCGTACCCGACGCCGCAGCCTGCGTCGAGCACGTCGTGGCCCGCGCAGTACGGGATCGCGAACTCGTAGCGCCTACGGTGGATCGCCACGATGCCCGGCTCCGTCTGGTCCGGGACGATGCGCTCTGGATGGCTCACAAAGGCCTCACAGTCGCCCAGTATCCTTGCAGCCGCCGTGCGCGACCTCCTTCGCCGCTTCACGCTCGAGCGCGCCCTGCAACTTCTGATCGTCCTCACCATCGTCACGTCGGTGCTTGCCGCGGGAGCGGTCCTGGGACTCCTCGACCTGGCGCGCAAGGCACGCTGGGCCGCCCTGCTCGCGCTCGCCGCGCTCGCCGTCCTGTACGCACTCGGACGGTGGCAGCGCCGGCGGCTCGGGCCGTCGTTCGCGCTCGCTGCGGCCCTGCTCGCTCTCGCCTTCGTCTCGACGGCGTGGTCGGCGCATCCGGGGCTCACCTTCGCGCGCGCGTCGTCGCTCGCGATCCTCTTCGTCGCGTGCGCCGCGCTGGCGATCGGCGCCGCGGGACGGCTCGCCTCGGTACGGCGCGCGATCGACGCCGTCGTGGCGGGGACGGCGGTCGTCGCGCTCGGCGGCCTCCTCGTGCTGCTCTTCGCGTCCGATCGCGCCGTCCAGCCGGCGTCCGCGCAGGAGGCCGCCCGCTACCAGGGTCTCGGGGGCGGACCCAACACGGCCGCGATGGTGCTGGCGGTCGGGCTCCCGCTCGCGGCGCACCTGCTCGTGGAGTCGAGGAGCGCGCGGGCGCGACTGCTCGCGCTCGGCCTCGGCGCGCTCCTGCTCGGCTCCATCGTCGCCTCGGGCTCGCGGGGAGCGCTCCTCGCGGCATTCGCCGGCCTCGCCGCCTACGCGGTGCTCGGGGCGCACGGCGCGCGCACGCGTTTGCTGGGACTCACAGCGGTGGGCGTTCTGCTCGCGGCCAGCATTCTCGTGGCCAGGCTGCCGCAGCCCGATCCCGCGGCGCCCGCGCGCCTGGGGACGGTGCTCCCGAGCAGCGATCCGGCCCCCGGCTACCTCGACGCGAACGACGTCCTGCGCCAGCAGGAGGACGTCGGCCGGCCGGCCGGCGGCGGCATCCCCGAGGACACCGAGCGCACGGTCCTGGGACTCAGCGGACGCAGGCAGGCGTGGGAGGGCGCGCTGCGGCTGGGCGTCGAGCGGCCGGCGCTCGGCTACGCCTTCGGCACCGAGAACAAGGTCTTCGTCGACCGCTACCTCGAGCACGGATCGAATCTGCCGGAGAACTCCTACATCGGGCTCTTCCTCCAGCTCGGCGCGGGCGGGGTCGCGCTCTTCCTGCTGCTCGTCGGTGCGCTGCTCACGACCGCCGTTCGGTCGCTGCGCCGGGCCGGCGCTCGCTCGCGTCGCGTCACGGCGGCCTGCGCCGGCGGGCTCGTCGCGGGGCTCGCGCTCTCGTTGACGCAATCGTTCATCTACGCCGCCGGCAGCAACGCCACCGCCGCCGTCTGGCTCTGCGCCTTCCTCATCCCCGCGTCCGCCCGTGTCGACGCGGGCTAGTGCCCGCCCCCGCATCCTCGTCCTCAACCAGTACTACTGGCCGGGCGTCGAGGCGACGGCGCACCTGCTGTCCGAGCTCTGCGGCGGGCTGGCGGAGGAGTTCGAGGTCACGGTCGTCACGGGGCGGGTCGACGAGGGCAACGTGCCCGGCCGCTCGACGCGGGACGGAGTGGAAATCGTCCGCGTGCGCTCGACGGCGTTCGACCGCAGCCGCCTCTCGCTCCGCGCGGCCAACTACCTCACGTACCTCGCGCAGTCGCTCTGGGAGGGACTCCGGGCCGAGCCGCCCGACCTCGTGCTCTGCATGACGGACCCTCCGGTGATCGCCGACGTCGCGCTCGTCGTGTCGCGCCGCTTCGGCGTGCCGCTCGTCGTCGTGAGCCAGGACGTCTTCCCCGAGGTCGCCGTCGCCCTGAAGCGGCTGGACAATCCGGTGCTCGTCGGCGCGCTCCGGCTCGCGATTCGCTTCTATCTCGAGCGCGCCGAGCGAGTGGTCGCGATCGGAGAGACGATGCGGCGCAGGCTGGAGACGAAGGGCGCCGACCCCGAGCGCCTGGTCGTGATCCCGAACTGGGTCGACACGACCTCGCTCGTGCCGCGGCCGCGCGACAACGCCTGGGCGCAGGAGCACGGCTTCGCCGACCGCTTCGTCGTCATGCACTCGGGCAACATCGGCCACGCCCAGAACCTCGACGCGCTGATCCGCGCGGGCACGTTCCTGCGCGACCTCGACCGCCTGACGATCGCGCTGATCGGCGGCGGTGCGCGACGCGACGAGCTGAAGCGGCTCACGCGCCTGCTCGAGGTCGACTCGGTGCAGTTCATGGGCTACCAACCGCGGGAGGCCCTGCCCGAGTCGCTCTCCTCGGCCGACGTCCACGTGGTCGGGCTCGCGCGCGGGCTCTCCGGGTACGTTGTCCCGAGCCGGCTCTACGGGATCCTCTCCGTCGGCCGGCCGGTGATCGTCGCGGCCGACGCCGACAGCGAGACCGCGCAGGTGGTGGAACGCGCCGGCTGCGGCGTCGTCGTGCCGCCCGGCCGTCCCGAGCTGCTCGCCGCCGCGATCCGCCGTGCCTACGACGGCGAGCTCGACCTCGCAGAGATGGGCCGGCGCGGCCGCGAGTACGTGACCGCGGAGGCCGACCGGCGCGTCGCGGTCGACCGCTACCGCGCGCTCCTGCGAGAGCTGACCGCCGCGTGAGCCGCCGTCCGCTCGCCTGGGGGCTCGTGGCGGCGGCCGTCCTCCTGGCGTTCGTCCCGCTCGGCAGGTGGGAGCGCGACCGGCGCGCGGAGGAGCAGGTGCAGGGAATGCAGTCCGTGCTGGCGGCGATCGGACCGCTCGACAACTCCTCGCTCGCGGCCTTCCGGCACTTCCTCGAGTTCGACTGCCTGCTCTACCGCCGCGCCCGCAGCCCGCTCGCGCTCGAGATCTGCGTCGATCACGAGGCCCGCGTGATCGAGGCGATCGACCGGCGCAGTGACGAGCCGCGCATTTGGAGCCTGCGCGACGATCCGGGGCGCTCGACGATCCGGGTCGACCGGGCGGAGGTCGACCGGCTGCTCCGCCGCATGGGGGCGCCGCGATAGGCGGGCCGGCCGAGCGTCAGCTCGAGGGCGCGCTCCAGACCTTCGTGGCGGGGCTCGTCGTCTCGGTCGCCGCGGCCTCGAGCAACGTCGAGTTCGTCAACATTCCCTTCGGCCGGCAGCTGCGCTGGGTCGTGCTCGTGGAGCTGTGCGCCTGCGCGCTCGCCTACGCGATCCTCCAGCGGCGCCGGCCGCGGCCCGGGTTCCGGGCGCTGGCGGTGGCGTTCCTGCTCGGGCTGGCGCTTCTCTCCGCGGCCTGGTCGCCCGAACCCTCCCTGACGGCAGACCGCGCGCTCTCGTTCGTCGTTCTCTTCGCGGCGGCGGCATCGCTCTCGTGGGCGGCCGGGGGCCGCCCCGGCTTCGCGGGCCATGTGCTGCGCGGGATCGCGGGCGGCTCGGTGGTCGTCGCCCTGCTCGGCCTCGTCCACCTGGCGATCAGCCCCGAGCAGGCGGTCATTCCGGCGACCACGGGCCAGGGCGCCCGCTACAACGGGCTCGGCGCGAATCCGAACTCGATGGCGATGCTGCTCGCGCTCGCGCTCCCGGTGCTGGCGTGGGAGCTGGCCCAGGCCCGCTCTCGCCGCCGGCGCGCGGCCGTCGCGCTCGCGGTGCTGCTCCTCGTCGGCTCCATCGTGGCCTCGGGGTCGCGCGGGGCGCTGCTCGGGGCGGCCGGGGGAGTGCTCGTCGTCGCGCTCGTGGCCGCGCCGGATCGGCGGCGCCGACTCGTGGTCGCAGCCGGCATCGCGGGCGCCCTGGTGGCCGGACTGCTGCTGATGCAGGTGCCTCCGCGCGCCGAGCGAGACCCGGTCGTCGTTCCCGTCGAGTCGCAGCGACCGCTGGCCCCGACGGGCGCGGAGCGCGTCCTCCCGCTCGACGGCGAGATCGGCTCGCCCGCCGCGGGAGTGAAGGCGCCGCACCGTGGATTGTTCTCGTCCGGCGGCCGCCTCCACGCCTGGCGCGGCGCGATCGGGCAGGTCGCCGAGCGGCCCCTGCTCGGTTACGGCTTCGGCACCGAGGAGCGGGTCTTCGTCGATCGCTACTACCTCTTTCTGGCCGGCCGCGTGGAGAACTCCTACATCGGCACGGCGCTGCAGCTCGGTGTCGTCGGGCTCGTGCTCGTCGTGCTCGTGGTGGTGCTGTTCGTCGTGCCCGCGGCGCGCGAGCTGCCGGCCCTGCCCTCGGAGGCGCGGGGGGTGGCCGGAGCCTGCCTGGGCGTGGTCGCGGCCGGCGCTGTCCTGGCGGCGACGCAGTCCTACCTGACCGCGGCCGGAGGGGTGGCGGCTCCGTCCTTCTGGCTCTGCGCCTTCATGCTCGGCGCTGTTGCCGGCGCGCCCAGACGTCGGCGAGCGTGAGCGCGACCAGCGCGAGGAAGAGTCCCCGCACCGGCATCGCGAAGCGCGCCTCGACGTGGTGCGTGGCGACCGTCGCCGTGTAGACCAGCAGGAAGACTGCGATCCCGCGCGCCGGCCCCCCGCGGCGCAGCGCCAGCCAGGCGCCGGCGAGCGCGAGGCCCAGCACGAGCCAGTCGGCGATGCTGAGCAGGAAGAGGGCCGCGCCGCCCGGCTGGTACCAGTCCTCGTGCGCGTTCCAGAGGAAGAACGCGCGGTAGAGCGCCTCCCAGGCGAGCTGGTGCGGCTCCTCGCGCAGGCGCTCGCCGAGCAGCGACCACGCTCGCTCGCGCTGCTCGCCGTCGGCTCGCTCGACGTAGCGCGGGTGCGCCTCGGGGTTGGCGATCATGCGCTCCGGCGCCGGCACGAGCCGGTGCGGCGCCCTGAAGTCGCGCAGGAATGCCGGATCCTCGATCACCTCCGCGAACGACCGTCCCTGCCCTTCTCCGTGCGCTGCCACGAGGAGGTTGAAGCCCTCGCCGTAGCTCGCCAGCACGGGCGTGCCGACCACGCTCGTCGTCCACGCGAGCCATGGTCCGAGCAGGGCAGCCGAGCAGGCGAGCACGGCGCCGGCCCGTCGCACCCGCCCCTGCTGGATCAGCGCCGCCAGCACGACCAGCGGGACCGCGACGACGAAGACGGCGCGGACGAGCGTGAGCGAGGCGGCGAGCGCCGCCGTCAGGCCCCACCATCCGACCGACCGGGTCTGCCACGCCCTGGTGAACGCATACGCCGCCGCCAGCGCGACGAAGCCTGCCGTCACCTCGCTGAGGATGAGCGTGACGTAGTGCTTCGAGTACGGGTCGACTGCGTACAGCGCCGCGGCGAGCAGTCCGAGGCCCGGTCCCCACCAGCGGCGGACGGTCAGAGCGAGCAGCCACACGCCCGCGCCGAACAGAAGCCCCTGGGCGATCAGGGCCAGGGTTCGGGACGCGCCCGCGCCGCCCCCGCCGACGGCGGCGAGCACGAGCGGATAGCCGGGCGGACGGAAGACCTGCCGCTCGGGGGCGTCCCAGGTGGTCTGCCGGAGCTGGAGGCCGGTGATGTCGAAGAAGCCGAGCGGGTAGACGTAGTAGAAGCCGGCGCGCAGCGGCGTCGAGTAGCTCCCGTCCAGCAGCGCCTCCGCCGAGGCGACGTAGGTACCGCTGTCGGTCGCGACGTTGAAGGTCACGAGCGGGACGTAGACCAGCCCGTGCAGGGCGCCGACGACGGCGAGGAGCAGGGCCGCGCGCCGGAAGCGGGACTCGGTCACGCGGCCTGGCTTAGTGAAGCCGCTTCGGGGCCTGCGCGGCCGTCCGGCCGCCCGGGAGGGAGGGCAGGGCAGGGCCCGTGCCGAGCCTGGCGGCGAGCACGGCAGTGAGCGCACCCGCGGCCGCCGCCGCGGCGAGGACGTAGCGGTCGGCCGGCGGCACGCCGTTCGGATTCTCGGCCGTGACCGCGACGACGGCCCAGCCGAGCAGCGCCGCCAGGG
>JBOHAW010000325.1:0-3782 GCA_050697975.1 Gaiellaceae bacterium | reverse complement strand
CGCCGGGTCACGTCGCGCACCGCGACCACGACCGGCGGGAGAGCGGAGCGCCGCGGGGCGGCGTCTTCCGACAAGACCTGCGTCATCTCGATCCTTTCGTCGTTCACGCCGACGACGCTAGAGAGCGCCGACCGGAACGTCGTCGGCCGCGACTCCGATTCGCGCTCGCCCGCGGGTCTGGTCTCGCCCGGGCGCGATCCGACTCAGGTCGGAGACGGAATCGTCGTGACGGTTGATGCAACTGCGGGAGCCGCGGTTTACCGTGGACGCATGCGAGCTGCGCGTTTCGCGGTGCGGCATGGATTCGACGCGGTGGTGATCGCGGTCGCCGTCGTCGTCCAGATCGAGGTCTGGACGCTGCCGGTCCCCGGGCCGAAGCTCGCCGTCGTTCCCGGCATGCTCCTCGCGACGCTGCCGCTTCTGCTCCGGCGCCGGTTCCCGTTCGCCGCGCCCGCGTGCGTCTTCGGCGCGCTGGCCGCGATGACGCTCGCCGATCCGTCGGCGACGGCGGGCTCCCCCACCCTCGCCCTCGCGGTCTTCCTTGCCTTCTGGAGCGTCGGCGCGCACGCGGAGCCGCGCCAAGCAGCGGCGGGGCTGGCGATCGGCTTCGCCGCCATCATCGTCGTCACCGAGCGCGACCCGGGCGTCGAGTACGCCGAGACGGGCGCCTTCTTCCTGGTCGGGGCCGGCGTCTGGCTCGCCGCCCTCGCCCTCCAGCGGCGCGGCCGTCACGCGACGAGCTGGAGGCGCGCGCGGCACGACTCGAGAGCGAGCGCGAAGAGCGGGAGCGGGCCGCGGTGGCCGCGGAACGGCGCCGGATCGCGCGCGACCTGCACGACGTCATCGCGCATTCGGTCAGCGTCATGATCGTCCAGGCGGGCGCTGCCCGTCTGCTCCTGGCCGAGCAGCCCGCCCGCGCCGCGGGTCCGCTCCTCGCGGTCGAGCAGGCGGGCCGGCAAGCGCTGGCCGAGCTTCGCCGCCTGCTCGGGATGCTGCGCGCGGGAGCAGCTCAGGCTGGGCTGACGCCTCAACCTGGTCTCGCCGAGCTCGAGGCACTCGTCGCGCAGGCGCGCGCCGCCGGGCTACCCGTCGAGCTCGCCTTCGAGGGCGAGCCGAGGGCGCTTCCGAGGGGCCTCGAGCTCGCCGCCTACCGGATCGTCCAGGAGTCGCTCACGAACGCGCGCAAGCACGCCGGCCCGGCGCAGGCGCAAGTGGTGGTCCGCTTCGGGCACGAGGCGCTCGAGCTGAGCATCACCGACGATGGAAACCCGCCGCCGAACGGCAGCTCGGGCGGGCACGGGCTCGTCGGCATGCGCGAGCGCGTCGGGCTCTACGGGGGCGACTTCGAGGCCGGCGCCCGCGCGCAGGGTGGCTTCGGCGTCGTTGCGCGCTTGCCGCTGGAGCCCATCCGTGAACACGGCCACCGGCGTCCGGCGCCGCCTGCGCGGGGGTCACCGGCCCCGGAACGCGCTTCCGGCCACGCTGGACCCACAGGCCTCGGCCGCCTCCTCGAGCGTCGCTGGTTCGACGCGCTGGTGATCCTGGTCGCAGCCGTCTCCCTGCTCCAGATCTGGGTCGGCTCGGTTCCCGGCCCCCGGCTCGTCCTCGTACCCAGCGTGCTCCTCTGGAGCCTGCCGCTGCTCCTGCGCTTCCGCTTTCCTTTCGCCGCGCCCGTCCTCTGCTTCGTCGTGCAGATGCTCTCCACCTTCGCCGGCGACGCGGTCGGGGGCGTGCTCACGGCTTACGCCGCGCTCCTCCTCACCTTCTGGGCCGTCGGAGCACACAACAGGCGACCGCAGGCATGGGCCGGGGCGGCGATCGGCTTCGCGACCATTGCGGTCGCGACCGAGCGGGACGTTCGCATCGACTCCGGCGAGATGCTGAGCGCGATGGTCACGGGAGCCGTACTCACGCTCGTCGCCTACGCCGTCCAGGGCCGTGAGCGGAAGGCCGCCGAGCTGGTGCAGCGGGCCGAGCACCTCGAGCGGGAGCGCGACCAGCACGAGCGCGCCGCCGTCGCCGAGGAGCGCACCCGGATCGCGCGCGAGCTCCACGACGTGATCGCCCACTGCGTCAGCGTCATGACGGTGCAGGCGGGAGCCGCGCGGCTGCTGCTCGCGGACGATCCCCAGCGCGCCGTCGAGCCGCTCCTCGCCGTCGAGGAGACTGGGCGGCAGGCGCTCGTCGAGATGCGCCGCCTGCTCGAGATCCTGCGCCGCGAGACGACCGAGACCGGGCTTGCCCCGGAGCCCGGCCTCGCCGAGCTACGCACACTGGTCGAAAGCTGCGAACACGCCGGCCTGCCGGTCGAACTCGCCGTCATCGGCAAGCCAGAGACAGCGCTGGCGCCGGGGGTCGATCTCGCCGCCTACCGAGTCGTGCAGGAGGCGCTCACGAACGCGATCAAACACGCCGGCCCGGCCCGCGCCTGGGTAACCGTCCGCCACACGGGCCAAGCGCTCGAGCTTGAGATCAGCGACGATGGCCGGGCGACGCCGACGAACGGCGACCACGGGCACGGCCTACTCGGCATGCGCGAACGCCTCGCCCTCTACGGCGGCGATCTCGAAGCCGGCGCGCGCACCGGCGGCGGCTACACCGTCCACGCTCGCTTCCCGCTCGAGCAACCATGATCCGCGTCCTCATCGCCGACGACCAGGCCCTCGTCCGCGGCGGCTTCCGCCTCATCCTCGAAGCCCAGAAGGACATCGAGGTCGTGGGCGAAGCCGAAGACGGCCGCCAGGCGCTCGCGCTCGCGCGCGAGCTGAGCCCGGACGTCGTCCTGATGGACATCCGCATGCCCGAACTCGACGGGCTCGAGGCCACCCGCCGGCTGGTCGCGGACGGCGACGCCCCGCGCGTGCTCATGCTCACCACCTTCGGCGAGGACGAGTACGTCTACGACGCGATGAAATCCGGCGCAAGCGGCTTCCTGCTCAAAGACATCCGCCCCGAGCAACTCGCCGAGGCCGTCCGCGTCGCCGCCGCCGGTGACGCGCTCCTCGCCCCCGCAATCACCCGCCGCCTGATCGAGGAATTCGTGCGCCGCCCGCCGCCCGGCTCCGGCCCCCCCGTCGAGCTCTCGGAGCTGACGGAGCGGGAGCTCGACGTGCTGAAGCTGATCGCGCGCGGTCTCTCGAACGCCGAGATCGCCTCTTCGCTCTTCGTCAGCGAGGCGACCGTCAAGACCCACGTCACCCACGTCCTCACGAAGCTCAACCTGCGCGACCGTGTGCAGGCGGTCGTGCTCGCCTACGAATCCGGGCTCGTGCAGGCCGGGAACGAGCGAGAGGAGTAGGAAATGACCCGGATCAGCTGGGAACGGTTGGCCGCGCTGGCGGGGGTCGCGTTCGTCGTCCTCTACGTCGGCGCCTTCGCGCTCGGAATCGAGGTGGGAAAGAGCGACCGAGAGATCCTCGACTACTACGCGGACAGCAGCAACCGGGCGAAGGAAGTCGTCGCCTTCTTCCTCATCGCGGGCGCGGCGCTGGCCTTCGTCGTCTTCGCCAGCGCGCTGCGGAGCCTCATCGCGAGGGCGGAGCAGGGGACAGCCATGCTCGCGGACCTCGCGTGGGCGGGCGGGACCGCCTGCGCCGTTCTGGTGCTCGCCGGCAACGCCGTCTCGCGGGCGACGGCGTTCATCGCCATGTCCGACGAGTTCCAGCTCGACCCCGATACGCGCCGGATCGTCGAGGAAGTCGGCTTCCTGCTCTTCGCGAGCGGCGCACTCGCCGCGATCCTCCTCGTCGTCGCCTTCTCGCTCGCCGCGCTCCGCCACGGCC
>JBOHAW010000324.1:0-4187 GCA_050697975.1 Gaiellaceae bacterium | reverse complement strand
CGTCGCAGCGCCGGCACTCGAGCTCGTCCTGGGGTCGAAGCGGGAGCTCGCTCACGACGTCGCGCGCAGGCTGCGTCTGATGCATGGCTGTAGTGTGCGCGAGCGCCACCGACGGCCGCAAGACTTGATTTTCGGAGCGCGGAGGTGTAGGGGCCGAGCCGAGGGGCTAGCGCTCGCCGTTCAGACGCCGGACGACGTTGAGCACGTCCATCTGCGTGAAGGCCTGGAAGTCCGGCTCGCGTCCGTCCGCGTGCTCGTCGGCGCGAAACCAGAGCGCCTGCACGGTGCGCATGCCCAGCTCGCCCGCGCCGCGCACGTCCTCGTACAGGCGGTCCCCGACGAAGAGCGCGTGCTCGGGGGCGACGCCGAGCGCCTCCAGCGCCCGCTCGAAGATGAGCGGGTGGGGCTTCCGCTTGCCCACCTCCGAGGAGAACACGGCGACGTCGAGCCGCTCGGCCAGCCCCATCAGCTCGAGATCGCGGCGCAGCAGCCACCCCGGGTCGAACGCGTTCGAGACGAGGCCGAGCCGGAGGCCGCGGGCCCGCAGCGACTCGAGCAGCGCATGGCTCTCGGCGCCGAGCGTGCGGGCGGCGTCCCACACGATGTGCTCCGCCTCGAGGAAACGGGCGAGCTCCCCGTCGGACACGTCCACGCCGAAGTCGCGCAGGAGGTCGCGGACCAGGCCCGGATACTCGACCTCGTCGATCGTCCCCGGCACCCAGAAGAGTGGTTCGTAGCGCTCGCGGAAGTGCAAGGCGACCGCCCCGGCTTCCGGCATGTCGTCGCGGCCGATCGCCTCGAGGCCGGCCCGGTGCCCGGCCGCCACGAGCTGCTCGTCGTAGACGAACTGCATGAGCGTGTCGCCCCAGTCGAACAGCACGGCCTCCACCACAGCGCCGGGTAGGGTAGCTCGCCAATGGCGCGCAAGATCCTCTGGGGCTCGCTGGTCCTGGCCCCGGTCACGATCCTCCTGCACTACGGCTTCCACCTGGCCCAGACGGCCGAATTCGTGCTCGCCGCGGCCGCCCTCGTCCCGCTTGCGTGGCTGATCGGAGAGGCGACCGAGCAGGCCGCCCACCACACGGGCGCCGGCATCGGTGGCTTCCTCAACGCCACGTTCGGGAACGCACCCGAGCTGATCATCGCGCTCTTCGCCGTCGCCGACCTGAAGTTCGAGGTCGTACGCGGCTCGCTCAGCGGGTCCGTCATCGGCAACCTCCTGCTCGTGCTCGGCTTCTCGCTCGTCTTCGGCGGGCGTGGCGCGCTCGACCGGCAGTCGACCTTCGTCTCGCTCGGGCTCGTCGGAGTGGCGACGCTGCTCTTTCTGATCCCGGCCGTGCCGGGCTTCGACGGCAACCCGGAGCGAGAGTCCCTCGCTCAGCTCTCGATCGCCCCGGCGGTCGTGCTGCTGATCCTCTACGTCGCCGTCACCACCGTCTCGCTGCGGCGCCACCGCAAGCTGCACATCGCGGACGAGCCGACCGAGACCGAGGCCTGGTCGCTGACCGCCGCCCTGGCCGTGCTCGGCGTCGCCACCGTCGCGACCGCGCTGATCGCCGAGATCCTGGTTGGCTCGATCGACGAGTTCGCCGCGCAGTCCGGCCTCTCCGACTTCTTCGTCGCGGCCGTCATCGTGGCGATCGTGGGCAACGCGGCCGAGCACGGCGGCGCCGTCGTCGTCGCGTACCGCGGAAAGATCAAGCTTGCGGCCGAGATCGCGCTCGCCTCGAGCGCGCAGGTGGCCGTCTTCCTGATCCCGGCCGTGGCGCTGCTCGCCTGGCTGATCGAGCCCCTGGCGCTGTCCTTCCGGCCGGTCGAGCTGATCACCGTCGGGCTCTCCGTCGTGCTCGCCGCGCTGCTGCTCGCGCGCGGGGAATCGAGCCGCGCCCGGGGCGCGATCCTGCTCGCCGCCTACGTGGTCGTGGCCGCGGCCTTCTTCGTCGCCGGCGACCGGTGAAGGTGTGGTTAACCGTGTTGACCGGCCGCTCGCGGCGTCGGTACGGTGGTCCGGCATGACGGAAGCAGCCACAGTCGAAGCACGCCCTCAGACCGGCGAGGTCGTCGTCTCCGCCGAGGACGTCACCCGCCGCTACGGCGAGGGCGAGACCGCCGTGGACGCACTGCGCGGCGTCTCGCTCGACGTCGGGCAGGGCCAGCTCGTCGCCGTCATGGGCCCGTCGGGCTCGGGCAAGTCGACGCTCATGCACATCATGGCCGGCCTCGACCGGCCGACCGCGGGCGACGTCGCCATCGCCGGCACGAGCATCGGCAGGCTCGGCGACACCGAGCTGACGAAGCTCCGCCGCCGCCACATCGGCTTCATCTTCCAGTTCTTCAACCTGCTTCCGATGCTGACTGCGGAGGAGAACATCCTGCTGCCGCTCTCGATCGCAGGGCGCAAGCCGGAGCCGGACTTCTTCGAGGACCTGCTCGGGCGCGTGGGCCTTCAGGATCGGCTCACGCACAGGCCGAGCGAGCTCTCCGGCGGGCAGCAGCAGCGCGTCGCGATCGCGCGTGCGCTCGTCTCGCGTCCGACGGTCGTGTTCGCCGACGAGCCGACCGGCAACCTCGACTCGACCACGAGCGGCGAGATCCTCGAGCTCATGCGCGAGTCGGTCGCGGTCTACGGCCAGACGACCGTGATGGTCACCCACGACGCGCAGGCCGCCTCGATCGCCGGCCGCATCCTCTTCCTGGACGACGGCCTGATCGTGAAGAATCTCGGCCCCTCGACCCCGCACGAGGTGCTCGAGGCGATCGAGGCCGTCAGCCGGCAATGACCCTCGCGTTCCTGGGGCGCGAGTAGTGATCCGGTTCGCGCTGAAGGGGCTGGCCGGGCGGAAGTTCCGGGCGATCTTGACCGCGCTCGCGATCGTCCTCGGCGTCGCGATGGTGAGCGGCACCTACGTCCTCACCGACACGATCTCGAAGGCGTTCGACAACCTCTTCACCGACTCGTACGCGGGCACGAGCGTCGTTATCCGGGGCCAGGATCCCGACATCAGCTTCCAGGGCACCGAGACCGGCACGCCGCCCGTCGACGCCGCGGTGCTCGAGACCGTGCGTGGGGTGCCGGAGGTCGATGCCGCGGTCGGCGGGATCGAGGACGTGGCGAAGCTGCTCGACAAGCAGGGCAAGGCGCTCGAGACGCAGGGCGCGCCCACGTTCGGGTTCGGCATCGACCCCAGTCAGCCGCGTTTCAACCCGCTCAAGCTCACCGATGGCCGCTGGCCCGTCGGGAACGAGGAGGTGGCGATCGACGCGGGCACCGCCGACAAGGAGGACTACGCGGTCGGCGACTCGATCGGCATCTCCGCGCTCGGTCCGATCGAGCAGTTCGAGGTCGTCGGCGTTGCGAGGTTCGGCACGGTCGACTCGATCGGCAGCGCCACCTTCGCGATCTTCGACCTTCCGACCGCCCAGAGGCTCTTCGACAAGGAGGGGAAGCTCGACGGGATCTCGATCGCCGCCAAGCCCGGTGTCGAGCCCGCGGAGCTCGCGGAGACGCTCAATCGCATCCTGCCCGACGACGCCGTCGCGAAGACGGCTGCCGAGCAGGCCGACGAGGACAGCCAGGAAACGAGCCAGGCGCTCTCGTTCATCCAGTACTTCCTGCTCGCCTTCGGCGGCATTGCGCTCTTCGTCGGCGCCTTCGTCATCTTCAACACGCTCTCGATCACCGTCGCCCAGCGCTCGCGCGAGTTCGCCACGCTGCGGACGCTCGGCGCATCGCGCCGGCAGGTACTCGGATCGGTGGTGCTCGAGGCGTTCGTCGTGGGCGTCCTCGCCTCGGTGATCGGCCTGTTCCTCGGGCTCGCGCTCGCAAAGGGCCTGAACGCGATCTTCGTCGCCTTCGGGATCGACCTGCCCCAGACGGGCACGGTCTTCGCGACCCGCACCATCGTCGTCTCGCTGCTCGTCGGAATCGGCATCACCGTGCTCGCCGGGCTGGCGCCGGCCCTGCGGGCGACGCGCGTCCCGCCGATCTCCGCCGTCCGCGAGGGCGCGACGCTGCCGCCCTCGCGGCTCGCGCCGTTCACGCCCTACGTCGCCCTGGTCGTGATCGCAACCTCGGTGCTGCTGCTCGTGTACGCCATGTTCGCGGACGACCTCGCCACGACGCCGCGGCTGCTCTCGATCGCGGGCGGCGTGCTGCTGCTCTTCACCGGCGTCGCCATGGTCTCGTC
>JBOHAW010000323.1:0-3991 GCA_050697975.1 Gaiellaceae bacterium | reverse complement strand
CGCCGACGATCGTGTGCAGCTCGTCGATGAACAGGATCAGCTGCCCGTCGGCGTTCTTGATCTCGTTGAGCACGGCCTTGAGCCGCTCCTCGAACTCGCCGCGGTACTTGGAGCCCGCGAGCAGCGCCCCGATGTCGAGCCCCATACCCGCTTGCCCTTGAGCCCCTCGGGCACGTCGCCGGCGACGATGCGCTGCGCCAGGCCCTCGGCGATCGCCGTCTTGCCGACACCGGGGTCGCCGATCAGCACCGGGTTGTTCTTCGTACGGCGCGAGAGCACCTGGATCACGCGCCGGATCTCCTCGTCGCGGCCGATGACCGGGTCGAGCTTGCCCGCCTCGGCGGCCTCGGTCAGGTCGCGGCCGAACCTCTCGAGCGCCTGGTACGTCCCCTCGGGATCCTGCGACGTGACGCGCTGGCCGCCGCGGACGCGCTCGATCGACTCCTCGAGCTCGGCGCGCGGCACGACGTCGAGCGCGAGCAGGATGTGCTCGGTCGAGACGTAGTCGTCCTCCATCCGCTTCGCCTCGTCGGCCGCGCGGTCGAGCGCTCGGGAGAAGGCCGCCGAGACCTGCGGCTGCTGCGCGGCACCCTGGATGGACGGCTTCGTGCGCAGCGTCGCCTCGGTCTCGGCGCGCAGCGTGCCCGGGTCGGGGACGAGCTGCCGCGGAAGCTCCTGGTCGAGGAGCGCGAGCAGCAGGTGCTCGGGGTAGAGCTCCGGGTTGCCGGAGCGGCGCGCGTACTCCTGCGCCGCGGCGACGGCCTCCTGCGACTTCAGCGTCAGCCTGTTGAAGTCCATCGCTCGCCTCTCTGCCGCACCGGATGACGCGGGTCCTCGTAGAGCACCAGCTCGCGCCGGTAGCTGCGGTGCACCTGCTGGATCTCCTCGCGCAGCTGCCGCTCGAGCCGCTCCAGGCGGGCGTGCACGCGCTGGAGCTCGTCCTCGAGCCGGAGCACGTGGTCGACGCCGGCGAGATTGAGGCCGAGCTCGGTCGTCAGGCGCTGGATCAGGCGCAGCCGCTCGAGGTCGAGCTCGGAGTAGAGCCGAGTGTTCCCGGGCGTGCGGCCCGGCCGCACCAGCCCCTTGGCCTCGTAGATGCGGAGCGTCTGCGGGTGCATGCCGACCAGCTCCGCGGCGACGGAGATCATGTAGCGGGGCCGGTCGTCCATCAGCGCGCCCTCCGCCTGCGACGATCGCCCAGCGCTTCGCGTCGCTTGCGCGCCCGCTCCATGGCCCAGAAGCCGGCAACGGCCGCGGCCAGCGCGAAGACGAAGCCGATCATCTGCTGAACACCTGCTCCCGCGGGTTCTCGCGCGAGACCTTCTGCAGGGCCTCGAGGGCCTGGCGCTCGGCCTTCGTCAACTTCTTCGGCACCGTCACGCGCACGCGCGCGAGCAGGTCGCCCTTGCCGCTGCCGGTCAGCTTCGGCGCGCCGTGGCCGCGCATGCGCAGGAGCTTGCCGTCCTCCGTGCCGGGCGGGACCTTGAGCGAGATGCGGTCGCCGTACGGCGTGGGGACCTCGACCGTCGCGCCGAGAGCGGCCTCCGGATAGGTGACGGGCACGTCGATCACGAGATCGCTGCCGCGGCGCTCGTAGAGCCGCGAGGGCTCGACCCGCGTGACCACGAACAGGTCGCCCGGCGGCCCGCCCGCGGCACCCGGCTCGCCCTTGCCCTTGAGCCGGATGCGGGTCCCGTCCTTGGCGCCCGCCGGGATCTTGACCGCGTAGCGCTTCGTCCGGCGCTCGCGTCCCGAGCCGCCGCACTGGTCGCAGGGCTGGTCGATCACGGTGCCGTTGCCGCGGCAGCGCGGGCAGGGCTGCGAGAGCGCGAACAGACCCTGGCTCTCCGCCTTGACGCCGCGCCCGTTGCACTCGGGGCAGATCCTCGGCGCGGTGCCGGGCTTCGCGCCCGTGCCGCCGCACTGCCGGCAGGCCGTCTCGATCTCGACGGGGATGCGCGTCTCGATCCCCCGCAGCGCGTCCTCGAAGGAGAGATTCACCTGCACCTCGACGTCGCGCCCTCGCTCGGCCGCCGCCCGCTGTGTGCGCGTCCCGGCGCCGCCGCTGAAGAGGCCGCCGAAAAGATCGCCGATATCGCCGAAGTCGAAGCCGCCGAAGCCGCCCGAGGCGGGGCCGGCGCCACGGCGGCCGTTCGAGGCTCCGAACGCGTCGTACTGCTTGCGCTTCTCCGGGTCGGAGAGGACGTCGTAGGCCGTCTGCACCTCCTTGAAGCGCTCCTCGGCCGCGGCGTCGCCCGGGTTGCGGTCGGGATGGTTCGCGCGCGCCAGCTTCCGGTAGGCCTTCTTGAGCTCGTCCGCGGAGGCGGTCTTCGAGACGCCGAGGGTGTCGTACAGGGTCTTAGGCACCGGTCTCCTCCGCGGCGGGCGCCGCGACGACCACGCGCGCCGGGCGCAGCACCCGGTCGCCGAGCCGGTAGCCCTTCTGCACGACTTCGATCACCGTGCCCTCCTCCTGATCCGACGGCTGCGAGAGGAGTGCCTCGTGGACGTGCGGGTCGAAGCGGCCGTTCGTCTCGATCTCGGCCAGGCCCTCCCGTTCGAGCAGCTCGGAGAGCTGACGGTGAACGAGCTGGACGCCCTCGACGAGCTTCGCCTCCTCGTGCTCGTCGGCGGCGACGAGCGCGCGCCCGAGGTCGTCGAGCACCGGCAGGAGCTCCTTCACGATCCGCTCGCCCGCGCGCCCGACGAGCGCCGCCTGCTCGCGCGCGACTCGCTTGCGGTAGTTGTCGAAGTCCGCCGCGAGCCTGAGGTAGGCATCGTCGTGATCGGGCTCCGGCTCCGGAGCGCCGGGAGTCTCCTCCACGACGCTCCCCTCTTCCTGCGTGATCGGCTCGTCGTGCATCAGGACGTCTTCGCCTCTTCCTCGTCGATCACCTCGTAGTCGGCCTCCTCGACGACCTCGTCGTCGGAGCCGGCGCCGTCGCCGGTCGGCTGGGAGGAGGCCTGCTGGGCGCTTGCCTGCGCGTAGACGGCCTCGGCCAGCTTGTGCGAGGCCTCCTGGAGCGCCTCCGTCTTGGCCTTGATGTCGGCTACGTCGGAGCCCTCGAGCGCCTGCTTCAGCTCCATGATCCGGCCCTCGATCGTCGCGGCGTCGGCCTCCTCGAGCTTTTCGCGGTGCTCCTTGAGGCTGCGCTCGGTCTGATACGCGAGGGACTCGGCCTGGTTCTTGGCGTCCGCGACCTCGCGGAGGCGGCGCGCCTCGTCCGCGTGCGACTCGGCCTCGCCGACCATGCGCCGCACCTCGTCCTCGGAGAGCCCCGAGCCGCCCTCGATGCGGATCTGTTGCTCGTTGCCCGTGCCGAGATCCTTGGCGGAGACGTTGATGATCCCGTTCGCGTCGATGTCGAACGCGACCTCGATCTGCGGCATGCCCCGCGGCGCCGGCGGGATGCCGACGAGCTGGAACTTGCCCAGGGTCTTGTTGAACGAGGCCATCTCGGACTCGCCCTGGGCAACGTGCACCTCCACCGAGGGCTGATTGTCCTCGGCGGTTGTGAACACCTCCGACTTCTTGGTCGGGATGGTCGTGTTCCGCTCGATCAGCTTCGTGAACACGCCGCCCTTGGTCTCGATGCCGAGCGAGAGCGGGGTGACGTCGAGCAGGAGGATGTCCTTGACCTCGCCCCTGAGCACCCCGGCCTGGATGGCCGCGCCGACGGCGACGACCTCATCGGGGTTGACGCCCTTGTGCGGGTCCTTGCCGACGACGTCCTTGACCTTCTCGACGACGGCCGGCATGCGGGTCATGCCGCCGACCAGCACGACGTGGTCGATCTTGGAGGCGTCGAGCCCCGCGTCCGCCAGCGCCTGCTTCGTCGGGCCGACGGTGCGCTCGAGCAGCTCGGCGGTGAGCTCGTTCAGCTTCGCGCGCGTGAGCTGCAGGTCGAGGTGCTTCGGGCCTTCGGCGGTGGCGGTGACGAAGGGCAGGTTGATCTGCGTCGTCATCGTGGACGAGAGCTCGATCTTGGCC
>JBOHAW010000322.1:0-10463 GCA_050697975.1 Gaiellaceae bacterium | reverse complement strand
GCCCATCATGATCACGGCGTCCGCCGCGCGGACGACCTCGTCGGTGAGCGGCTTCGGAAACGCCTGTCCGACGTCGAGACCGAGCTCCCGGAGCGCGGCGACCACCGCCGGGTGGATCGTCTCCGCTGGATCGCTGCCCGCGGATCGGACGTGTACGCGACCCTGCGCGCGATGCTCGAGCAGCGCCGCCGCCATCTGGCTGCGCCCGGCGTTCCGGACGCAGACGAACAGCACCTCGGGCACGTCCTTCGCGATCATGCCCTCAGCTTGCCCGAGAGCCGGAGCCGCTCGCGGGAGAACCGGTGGGCGAGGACGGGGACGAAGTCGGCCACGCGCGCCTCCGTCAGCTGCGCGACTCGCGGCTGCTCGCGCGACGTGGCCGCGGGTGACGGGATCGAGCTGGGCGCTCATCGGCGCGGACGATCATGACGCCGGCCCCGTCAGGAAGCCAGGCCGTTCACCGGATCTTCTCGGCACCGGGCGTCGAGGCCCGAAGACCTTGGCGAGCTACACCGCCGCGCCCGGCGCCTGCCCTGACCCGGGCAGCTGGTGCCAGAGGACGATCTTCCCCTCCCGGATGCGGAAGGCCGCCACCGCCTCGGCGCCAGGCGCGTCGCACGCGCTGGTCTCCCGGTCGCCGAGCACGAAGGTGGCGGTGACGGTGTCGCCCTCCGTCACCAGCTCGACGATCTCGCCGGAGCACGGGAGCGCCGCGTTGAAGCGCATCGCCTCCGCGCGCGTCTCGAGCACGAACGAAACGCCCTGAACGACCTCTGCGCCCGGCGCGAACAGATCCGCCGCGGCCTCGTTGTCGCCGGAATTCAGCGCTTCGCTCCAGGCGCGCACCACACTCTCCGCCGAGGGCGGCCCGCCGCCGCAGCCCGCCGCCAGCGCGAGCACGGCGCCGCCGATCGCGAGCCTGGGGAGCACCAGGCCCCCGACTATAGTGGTCGCCGCATGGACTTCTCCCTGAGCGGCGACCAGCGCGAGATCCAGGCACTCGCACGCGACTTCGCGCAGGCGGAGATCGAGCCTCACGCGGCCGTCTGGGACCGCGAGCACGGCTTTCCGCGAGAGCTGTACGCGAAGCTCGGCGAGCTCGGCCTGCTCGGCGTGTGCGTCCCGGAGGAGTACGGCGGCGCGGGGGCGGACTTCTTGTCCTACGTCCTCGTGCTCGAGGAGCTGTCGCGCGCGGACGCGGGCGTCGGGGTCACGGTCGCCGTACACACGAGTGCGGCCACCCTCCCGATTCTCGGCTTCGGGACCGAGGAGCAGCGCAGCCGCTTCGTACCGCCGCTCGCGCGCGGCGAGGTGATCGGCGCGTTCGCCCTCACCGAGCCGGAGGCGGGGTCGGACGCCGGCTCCCTGCGCACCGCCGCGACCCCGGACGGCGACGGCTGGACGATCACGGGCGCGAAGCAGTGGATCACGAACGGGCGCGATGCCGGCACGTTCGTCCTGTTCGCCCGCACCGACCGCGAGACGGCGGGGGCGCGCGGCATCTCCGCCTTCATCCTCGACGCGGAGCACGTGCGCGTGACGCGCGAGGAGGAGAAGCTCGGCCTCAACTCGTCCTCGACCGTGGACCTCGTCGTCGACGGGGCGCACGTCGGCCGCGACCGGCTCCTGCACGAGGAGAAGAAGGGCTTCACGGTCGCCATGGCGACCCTCGACGGCGGCCGGATCGGGATCGCCGCCCAGGCGCTCGGCATCGCCCAGGCCGCCTACGACGTGGCGCGTGCGTATGCGCTCGAGCGCCGCCAGTTCGGGAAGCGCATCGCCGACTTCCAGGCGATCCAGTGGAAGCTGGCCGACATGGCGACCGAGCTCGACGCCGCTCGCCTGCTCGTCTACCGCGCCGCCTGGCTCAAGGGGGAGGGCCGGCCGCACACCGAGGCGGGCGCGAAGGCGAAGCTGTTCGCGTCGGAGATGGCCCGCCGCCAGACGGCCGAGGCGATCCAGGTCCTGGGCGGCTACGGCTACACGAAGGAGTTCCCGCTCGAGCGCTACTACCGCGACGCGAAGATCACCGAGATCTACGAGGGGACGAGCGAGGTGCAGCGGATCGTGATCGCCCGCTCGATCCTGAAGCACGCCGAGCACGCGCTGGCGGCTCGGTGATGGCCGGCGCGGCCACGTCCGGGGTCAGACCCCGGTCATGTCCCGCGCGGCCATGGCCGGGGTCAGACCCCGGTCATGTCCCGGCGGGACGGGGCCCCTCCGCGTGAGCGCCCGGCGGCGCGACGAGCCCGTCCGGCTCACGCGGATCTACACGCGCGGCGGCGACCGGGGCGAGACCAGTCTCGGCGACGGCTCGCGCGTGCCCAAGCTCGACTGCCGCATAGGGGCGTTCGGCGCCGTGGACGAGCTGAACTCGCACCTCGGGATCGTGCTCGCCGGCGGCGTGCCGGAGGCGTTCCGGCCCCTGCTCGGGCGGATCCAGAACGAGCTCTTCGACGTCGGCGCCGACCTGTCCGTTCCGTTCGGCGTGGGGGACGGGCGGCTGCGCGTCTCGCAGGAGCAGATCGACGCGCTCGAGCGAGCGTGCGACGAGCACAACGCCGCCCTGCCCGAGCTCCGGAGCTTCGTGCTCCCGGGCGGAAGCGCCGCAGCCGCCCGGCTCCACGTCGCGCGCACCGTGTGCCGGCGCGCCGAGCGGGACGCGCTCCTGGCCGCCGAGACGCTCGAGATCAACCCGCTGGTGCTCACCTACCTGAACCGGCTCTCCGACCTGCTCTTCATCCTCGCGCGCGCGGCGAACGCCGGCGGCGACGAGCCGCTCTGGAAGCCTGGGAGCTCGCGCTAGCGTTCGCGGGCTCGTTCGCCGCCGGGTACCTCGGGGCGGCGATCGGACTCGTCCTCGGAACGCTCCGCCTGCCGCTGCTGCTCGTGCTGGCGGGGAGTCCGGCCGCGGGCGCGGGGACGAACATCGCGATCAGCGCCGCCGCGGCTGCGTCCGGGGGCCTGCGCCACGCGCGGGAGGGGCGCGTCGACTGGCGCGTGGTCGCCTGGATGGCCCCGCCGTCGGTTGCCGGCGCCGTCCTCGGCGGCCTCCTCGGACACCGCGTGCCCGATCGCGTCCTGTTCGCCGGCCTCGCGGCCCTCCTCGCGTGGCAAGGAGTCGATCTGCTCGCGCGTCCGTTCCGCGAGCAGCCCCTCCCCGACCCGCGGGTGGCGCCGGCGGCGGGCCTCGGCTTCGTCATCGGCGTCGTCGGGGGCGCGGCGGGAGTCATCCTCGGCACCCTGCGGATGCCGGCGCTCCTGCGCGCGGTCGGGCTGACGGCGCGGCGGGCCGTCGGCACGAACCTCGTCGTCGGCTTCCTGCTGGGCGTGGCGGGCTTCGCGGCCCACGCGGCGCGGCTCGAGGTCGAGTGGGCCCTGCTCGCCGCCGGCCTGGCGGGGGCCTTGCCCGGGGCGTGGCTCGGCGCGCGCGTCACCGGGCGGGTCTCCGAGGAGACCTTGCGGCGTGCGATCGGCTGGGCCATCCTCGTGATCGCCGCGGCCTTCGCCGTCGAGGCCGCGCTGGACTAATGAAAAGCTAGCGCCGGGCGGCGAGGCGCTTGATCACGCGGGCGATCTGCGCGTCCGGGGTCGAGCGGGGGAGCGCGATCGTCGCTCCGGCCTTGACCGCTCTCGCGAGCAGCTTCGGGTCGTTCGTGAGCGCGAGGATCTTCACGTCCGGGAAGACCGTGCGCAGGTCGCGCACGAGCCCGAGTCCGTAGCGGTCGACGTCGACGACGACGACCTCGACGTTGCGGCGCGTGTTCCCGGTCACGTCGAAGGTGGCGTCGCCCTCGGCCTTGACCGACCTCGTCACGCGCCCGTCGACGCCGCGCGCGATGCCGCCGCGCTCGGCCGCGTCGCCGGTCAGCACGACCTCGACGCGGGGGCGCGGGCGCCGCGTCCCGCCGGCTGCCTTGCGGGGCCCTGTCATCTGCACGCGAATCGTCCGCAGGATCGTGTCGCCCTCAGCCGTGGCTGCAAAGGCGATCCGGTAGCGGCCGGGCCGGCGCGCCCTCGCGGGCAGGCGGAGCTTCACGATCAGGGCGCCGGCCTTCGCCTTCAGACGCCAGGTGGCGAGCCGCTTGCCGCTTCCGGTCGTCAGCGTCGCCTTCACCGCCGCTGCGCGCGAGGACGTGACGCGGACGGCCACGTAGCCGCGCGTGCGCGGGTCGAGCGTCTTCGTGCCGACGACCTTGAAGGCGAGCTTGGCCTGCGCGGTGAAGCCGGCGGCTGCGACGACGAGTGAGACGGGCGTCCCCTCGACGGCCAGCGTGACGCCGCTCGGCTCGATCACGGTGCCGGGCGGGGCGGAGGAGGGCTGCTCGGTGACCGTGCCCACCGCGAAGCCGCGGTCGTTGAGGGCTGCCTGCGCCTCGGACAGGGTCTTGCCCACGAGTGCCGGCAGCGCGCGCAGCCGTCTCGTCTCCGCGCTGACGTTGCCCGCCAGGTCGACCTCGCGCCAGGTGAAGACGCGCGTGTCGTCGGCTGCGAATGCGCCCATGCTCGTCTCGCGCTGCGCGGGCTGGAAGCTCGCGTAGCGCTCGCCGTTCACGTACAGCGTGACCGCGTCGACGAGACCGCTGTTGTCCTTGCCCGGCACCCAGCGCAGGCTGAGCCCGCCGGCGCCGACGACGCCTTCGAGGCTGTGCGGCGGATCGGGCGGCTCGATGTCGCCGAGCAGCGTGAAGAGCGAGAGGTGCAGCGTCAGGATGTGCACGCCGGCCTCGTCGCGCCAGAAGCCGTCGCGGAGACCCGGCGGCAGCGAGGAGCCGGCCGTGACGCGCGGGATCGGACGCCAGCGTCCGGCTTCGAACGTGGCGGGAACGACCGCGCCGCTCGCGCCCGGGATCAGGATCTGCAGCGGCGCCGCGAAATCGTGGATCTCCGTGCCCGCGAGGGCGAGCCGCGCGGTGACGTCCCAGACCTGAGCCGCGGGCACGAAGCCGCCGCCGACCGAGCCGGGCGGGGGCGCCGTGTCGATGCGCAGCACGATCCAGTCGCCCGAGACGCTGTAGGCGCCCGGCGGCAGCGTCACCGAGGCCGAGTCGTCCGCGGCGACGAGCGTCCCGCCGGTGCCCGGCTGGACGTTCATCTCGACGTACGGCGCGTCCCCGCCGCTGCCCGAGCCGATCGTGAAGTGGACGATGAACACGGCCGTCTTGCCGGAGAGGTCGCGTAGCGTGCCGCGGAGCGTGTGGGGGCCGTCGCCGAGCGAGACGTCGAAGGTCGCACCGTTGCCGGAGACCGTGGCCGTGACGGCGGCGCCGTCGAGCGTGACCGCTTCGACGCCTGCCAGTGCCTCGCTCGCCGAGAGCTGGATCGTGCTCACCGAGGAGACGGTGGCGCCGTCCGCCGGAGTCGAGGTGACGAGGCGCGGCGCGGTGTTGTCGATGCGGATGCCGGGGCGGACGCTCTGGTTCGTGTTGCCGTAGGCGTCGGAGACGACCGCGCGCAGGTCGTAGAGGCCGTCGCCGACCGAGCCGGTGCCGAAGTCGACGCTGTAGGGCGCAGACGGGTCGGCGCCGATCTCGGACCACGAGCCCGCTCCGGCGGGGCTGACGCCGAAGGAGACGCTCGTGGGGACGCCGCCGCTTGTCGTCGCGCTCAGCGTGACCGTGCCGGACAGGTTGGTGCCCGGGCTCGCGAGCGAGACGGTCGGGGCGGTCGAGTCGAGCGTGACGCCGACCGGCGCGCTCGTGAAGCTGTTCCCCGCGTTGTCGACGACGAGCACCCGCAGGTCGTAGGCGCCGTCCGCGAGCGGGGTCGCGTCCCACGTCGCCGCATAGGGCGCGCTGCCGTCCGCGCCGATGTCCGTGTAGGGGCCGCCGCCCGAGGGCCGGTACTGGAACGTGACCGAGCCGACGCCCGAGCCGCCGTCCGAGGCGCTCGCCGCGAGCTGCACGCCCGGGCCGCCGACGGTGGCGCCGGGGGACGGGTCGGTGAGCGCGCCGCTCGGGTTCGCGTTGTCGACGCTCATCGTGTGCGTACCGCTCGTGCCGGTGTTGCCGGAGATGTCGAACGCGCGGGCGCGCAGGTCGTAGGAGCCGTCGGGCAGGGAGCTCGTGTTGAAGCTCGCGCTGAAGCCGTCGGCCGGCGTCGTGTCGGTCGAGATCGTCGTCCACGAGCCGGCGCTCGCGGGGCTGCGCTCGAAGACGACCCGGTCGATGTCTCCGGAGCCCGATGCGGTGAGTGTGATCGTGCCGCCGCCTGCGCCGGGCACGTTGAGGGACACGGTGGGAGCGTCGTTGTCGACCGTGATGTTGCGCACGGCGGAGGTCGTGGGCGGGTTGCCGGCGACGTCCGTCACGATCACGAGCAGCGCGGCGGGCCCGTCGGGCACGCTCGTGGTGTTCCAGCTCGTCGTGTACGGCGCCGTCGTGTCCGTGCCGATCGTCGCGAACGAGCCGCCGCCCGCGCTGGCCTGGAACTCGACGGAGGCGATCGTGCCGCCCGCCGGGCTGTCGGTGGCGGTCGCCGAGATCGTGATCGTCCCGGACCTGATCGCGCCTTCGGGCGGACCCGTGACGGAGCCTGCCGGGGAGGTGTTGTCGACGATCTTGGGCAGCCCCGGCAGCGGCGTCTGGGTGACGTTGCCGGCGCCGTCGGTGACGACGACCTGGAGGTCGTAGGGACCGTCCGTGACGAGCACCGTGTTCCAGGTGGCGCTGTACGGAGCCGTCAGGTCGGTGTCGATCGTCGCCCACGCGGCGGCCGCGGCCGGCGAGAACTGGAACTCGACGGAGACGATCCCCGAGGGGTCGCTGTCCGGGTTCGCGGTCAGCGTGACGACGTCGCGCAGGTACTGCCCGGGGTCGCCCGGCCCGCCGCCGGCGCCGGTCGTGTCGATCGTGAACACGACCGACTGGAGCGCCTCGACGTTGCCGAGCGCGTCGACGGAGAAGTACTGCAGCGTGTGCTCGCCGTCGGGCCCGGCGACGGTGACGCCGCCGCTGTAGGTCTGGAGCGCGCCGCCGTTCAGGCGATATTTCGTCTCTGCGACGCCGACGCCGCCGTCGCTGGCGGAGAGCGTGACGGTGACCGGCGTCGAGGAGGGGCCGCCCGGCACGCCGGAGGCCGACGTCACCGGCGCCGTGTTGTCGACCCTGCGGCCGCCGACGGTCGCGGTCTCCGCGTTGCCGGCGAGGTCGGTCGCGACCACGCGCAGGTCGTAGAGCCCGTCGGGGACGGAGGTCGTGTCGAAGCCGGCCGTGTAGGGGTCGCTCGTGTCGGTCGAGAGCGTCGTCCAGCTGCCGCCGCCGGCCGGCGAGCGCTGGAACTCGACCGACGCGACGCCGCTCCCGGCGTCGGCTGCGTTCGCGGCCAGCGTCACGGACGAGTTGATCGCCCCTCCAGGGTCGGTGAGCGACACGGAGGGCCGCGTGTTGTCGACGCGGCGGCTGCCGACGTCGGCGGTCTCCTGGTTCCCGGCGTTGTCGGTCACGAGCACGCGCAGGTCGTAGAGCCCGTCGGCGACGGCGGCCGTGTCGAAGGCGGCGTCGTACGGGTCGCTCGTGTCGGTCGAGAGCGACGTCCAGGAGCCTGCGCCGGCCGGCGAGTGCTGGAACTCGACCGAGGCGACGCCGCTGCCGCCGATGTCGGTGGCGCTGCCGGTCAAGGCCACGGTCGCGCGCAGGTTGGCGCCCGGGTTCGCGATCGCGGCCGTGGGCTTCGTGTTGTCCACGCGCACCCCGGCGACGGCGGCGGAGGTGAACGTGTTGCCGGCGCGGTCGGTCGTGATCACCTGCACGTCGTAGAGGCCGTCCGCGTAGGTGGTCGTGTCCCAGCCGACGTCGTACGGGGCGCTCGCGTCGGCGGCGCCCAGGTTCGTCCAGGTCCCGGCGCCGGCGGGGCTCGTCTGGAACTGCGCCGACGCGACGCCCGAGCCGCCGTCGGCCGAGTCGGAGGCGACCGTGACGGTCAGGCGGATGTTCGCGGCGGCTGCGGGGCCGGTGACCGCGCCCGTGGGCGGCGTGTTGTCGACCTTCGTCGTCACCAGCGCCGAGGCGGCGGCGTTTCCGGCGCTGTCGGTCACGAACGCGCGCAGGTCGTAGTCGCCGTCGGGAACGGCGGTCGTGTCGAAGACCGAGCCGAACGGAGCGGTCGTGTCCGAGCCCACGAGCTGCCAGCCGGAGCCGCCGCTCGGCACGCGCTGGAAGTCGACCTGGCCGACGCCGCTGGTGGCGTCCGTGGACGCCGAGCCGAGCGCGATCGTCCCGCGCACGAACGGCGCGACGGCGTCGATGAGCGCGGTCGGGGCGACGCGGTCGACGGTGACCGGCGCCGTCGTCACCTGCGTGTGCCCGGCGGCGTCCCTCGCGATCGCGCAGAGCACCTGCGGGCCGTCGGCCGGCAGCGTCCAGTCGGCGGTGTACGGGGCGGCCGCGTCGAGGCCGATCGAGCTCCAGCTCGAGCTCGGGCTCGCGCACGGGAACGTCGTGTCCAGGCGCTCCATGAACTCGACCGAGACGACGCCCGAGCCCGCGTCGGTGGCGCTCGCGGCCAGGGTGTACGGATTGGCCGCAGAGGCGTTCACGTAGCCACCGGCGGGCGCGGTGAAGGAGACCGCCGGCGCGGTGTTGTCGACGAGGACGTCCTCGACCGGCACCGACGTGGCGGCGTTGCCCGCGCCGTCCGTGGCGATCACGCGCAGGTCGTAGCGGCCGTCCGAGACGAGGGTGGTGTTCCAGGACGAGGAGGTGTCGGTCCACGTGCCCGCGTCCGCCGGCGAGAGCTGGAACTGCACCGTCGAGACGCCGGTGCCGCCGTCCGTCGCGGAGGCACTGAGCGTGATCGTGTCGCTGACGAGGGCCGCCGGAGCCGGGAACGTCATCGAGACGGTGGGCGGCGTCGCGTCGAGCGTCCACGCGTAGCTGTCCGGAGAGGCGTCGACGTTGCCGGCCTGGTCGATCGCGCGGACGTCGAACGTGCGGCTGCCGTCGGCGAGCGCCGCAGTCGTGTGCGGGCTCGAGCAGGCCGCGAAGGAGCCGCCGTCCGTCCTGCACTCGAAGCTCGAGGTCTCGTCGGCGCTGAAGCCGAAGGTGGGCGTGAAGTCGTTGTCCGGAGTCGGTGGCCGCGAGCCGAGCGTCGTCTGCGGCGGGGTGTTGTCGACCTTGCGGTTGAGCACGGTGCTCGTCGCCTGGTTGCCGGCGTTGTCAGTCACGACCACCCGCAGGTCGTAGAAGCCGTCCGGAAGGAGCGTCGTGTTCCACGCTGCCGGCGTCGTCGTCCACGAGCCGCTGCCGCCGGGTGCGTACTGGAAGATCGTGCTCGCGAGGCCGGAGCCGCCGTCGCCCGTCGTCGCGGTCAGGTTGACCGTCGCCCGCAGGTAGGCGCCGGGATCGTCGAGCGAGGCCGAGGGCGGTGTGTTGTCGACCCGGCGCGAGCTCACGATCGCCGAGGCGGTGGTGTTGCCGGCGCCGTCCGTGACGAGCGCCTGGAGGTCGTAGAGCCCGTCGGCGACGGCGGTCGTGTCGAAGCTCGCCGCGTAGGGACTGGACGTGTCGGTCCCGATCGCCGTCCAGGTGCCGCCGCCCGCGGGGGAGCGCCGGAACTCGACGGAGGCGACACCCGCGCCGCCGGTGTCAGCCGCGGCGGCGGCCAGCGCCACGGTCGCGCGCAGGTTCGGGCCCGGATCGGTGAGCGTCCCGGTCGGCGGATCCGCGTCCACCTTGGCGACGCTGGCCGTGGCGTACGTGACCGTGTTGCCGACGCGGTCGTCGACGACGTACTCGTACCGGTAGCAGGTGCCGCTCGCCACCGTCAGGTCCGTGTAGGCGAGTGTCGGGTCGGTGGCGATCGGCGAGTACGCGCCGAAGGAGCCGCACGTGCCGTCTGTCAGGCTCGCCGACGCGCGGCGCAGCACCTCGGTGGTCGTCGCGACGCCGCTGCCCGGGTCGAAGCCGTCGTCGAGGACGAGCGCGACCGACGTAGCGGTGACGTAGCCGTTCGCGTAGAGAAGGGAGCCGCCGCTCGGAGGCGTGATGTCGCGGACGACGGTGAACTGGCTTCCGGACGTGAGGCCCGCGCCGTTCGTGGCCGTGACCGTGAAGGCGCCCTCGGCCGTGTCGCCGCCGGTCCAGTCGTACGCAAAGGAGTACGGGCTGACGGAGTCCACCTGCGTGTTGCCGAAGAGGAGCGGGAAGGAGACGCTGGCGATTCCGGACTCACCGTCGCTCGCCGCCGCGTCGACCGTGAAGGTGCCGGAGTAGCTTCCCTGACCGTTGTAGTAGAGCGTCGTACCGGACACGTGCTCGTCCGGCTCGCTCTCCGAGAGCGCCAGGGGAGCCGGCGGCGCGGCGGTCGTGTCGACCTTGACGACGCTCGCCGACGTCGAGGTGGCGACGTTGCCCGCGTTGTCGGCGACGCGCAGCCGGTAGCGGAAGCACCGGCCGGTGGCGAGCCCCGTGTCGGAGCCGCCCGAGAGCGTGACCGTCGCCCACGAGCCGGGGAAGGCGTCGCAG
>JBOHAW010000321.1:0-3740 GCA_050697975.1 Gaiellaceae bacterium | reverse complement strand
CGCCTGCACACTCCTGCGGGGCAATGACCGCGCCTGAGCAGTCGCGGGCGGGCGCCGCCGGCGCGACGTCGCCGCGGGAGCCGCCGAGCGAGACGATCGCCGCTGCGACGAGGACGAGGGCCTTCACGGAGAGACGGCGCAGCACCAGCCGCGGAGCGACGGGAACGCCGCCGAGCGAAACTGAGCGGAGATCGCGGACACGGCCTCGATCTCGTGCACGCCTGCCGAGCGGATGAAGAGCCACTGGTCGGCGTCCCTCCACCCCAGCACCAGCCAGCGCCCGTCCGGCGACCACACGACGTCCGTGAACCGGCCGGAGCCGGCGAAGATCCGGCGGGCACGCCCGCGGCGGACGAGGACGAGCTCGCTCTCCCCGCTACGTTCCAGGCGCCTGACGAGGGCGAAGCTCTCACCCCGCCACGCGGCCGCCACGTTCACCGCCCCCGGCGGCGCGGCCATGCCGCGAAGCAGCCGGCCGCGGGAGTCGAGCACGCGGAGCGAGCGGTGCGAGAGGACGAGCAGGCGCCGCCCGCTCGGAGACCAGGCGAGCTGGATCGGCGGCTCGCCCCGCGCAGAGCGGCCGTTCAGCACCTTACGGTCCGTGGCGAACACGTGGATCCGCCCGTCGCGATCGGACAGGGCGAGCACGTGCGCGCGGCCCGGCCTCCAGGCGGGCGCGACCGGGTGCACCCCGTCGGCGAACGCCTTGTCGCCGGTTCCGTCGCCGGCGACGACGTTGAGGTTGCGGCCGGTGAGGTACGCGATCCGGTAGCCGCTCGGCGCCCAGCGCGGACCGCGAACGTCCGGGCGCGGCAGCGACCAGCGCAGGCTTCCCTTGGGGTCGAGCGCGACGAGCTCGTTGCGCCGAGCGGCGGCGACGAAGAGCCCGAGCGGCGACCACGACGCCTCGCGGTAGCGGCCGAGTAGGCGCTTCGAGCCGTCGGGCTGCACGATCCACGCGCCGCGCGCGGACGTGACGAGCAGACGCCCGTCTGCCGGCAGCGAGAACAGCGCCGGCCGTGCCCGCTCGACCCCGATCGCCTCTCGAATGTCGTCGATCACCGCGCGCCCCGGTGGGCTGAGCGCGGCGCCGGCGACCGCCGCCAGGACGGCGAGCGCGATCAGCGGCCTCAGGAAGGGTCGAGAGCGAGGCCGCGGCTCCCGCTCGGCGAACGCCGCGGAGACCACGGCCCAGGCGCGCTCGCGCGCCTCGTGCTCGCCAGGGATCTCGATCCGCTCGAGCGCGCGTCTCACAGGTGCTCCTTCAGCGCGTCGAGCCCGCGCCGGAGCCGCGAGTTGACAGTGCCGCGGGGGAGGTCGAGCAACCCCGCGATCTCGCCGGGCGTGTACTCGAGGAGGTAGCGGAGGACGATCACGGCACGGTGCTCGGGGGAGAGCTCGGCGAGCCGGGCCGCCATCGTCTCCGGATCGCCGTGCTCGGGCGCCGCTGCCGCTGCGGTGTCGGCGAGCTCGGCCTCGGCGCGCAGGGCCCGAGCCCGCGCCCAGTCGATCGCCCGGTTGACGACGATGCGGTGCAGCCACGGCCCGAAGGGACGGCGCCGGTCGAAGCGGTCGAGCGCGCGGATCGCGGCAAGAAAGGCCTCCTGCGCGATGTCCTCGGCGGCGGCGGCATCGTGCACGACGAGGTAGGCGGCGCGATGCGCGCGTGCCCAGTGCGCGCGGAACAGGGCCTCGAGATCGGAGGCCGATCCTGCCCCGGCGCCCCGCACCCAGGCCTGCTCGTCGCGGCCGGAGCCCGCCATCGCGTGCCGACTATACGAATGGCCGTCGACACGAGGTCCATGCCCGGAATACGGGCGAGGAAGCTCGCAGGGTCCCGACTTCCGGTTAGTGGCAAGCGCGACATAACGGCGCACACTTCGAAGAGCACTGCGGCGAGGAGGAGCGAGTGGCGACGGTACAGGCGGCTGCCGAGTCCGAAGAGGCGCGGCTGATCAGCTGGCGGCAGGAAGAGCTCGAGCGGGCCGGGTACACCAAGCGCGCCGCCCTCCTCCTCGCACTCGAGAAGGCGATCGACCTCCACCTGGCGGTCGACCTGCTGCGGAGTGGCTGCCCGCCGAAGACGGCACTCCGGATCCTGCTCTAACGGACCTCGCTCGGCGCTCGGCGCGTAGTCCGGGCGATGACCGGATTCGAGGACGACCCCGGCCTGCCGGTCAAGTTCGGCCCGTGCTCGAACGGCGAGTTCGTCCCCGCCCCGCTGACTTCGGTCGAGCGCGCCGCGGTCGGCCGCGCCCGGGAGCACTGCGCCGCGAACGCCAAGCGGCTCGGCCTCTCGCGCGCGGCGTTCCTGCGCTCGGTGTGCGGCGCCGCCACGACGCTCCTGGCCCTCCAGAGCTGCGCCCGCGAGGCGGGCAGCCTGATCGGCGGCGCCTGGGACGTCCCGCCCGAGGCCGCGCTCGAGGAGGAGGCGGCCCGGGCCGTGCTCGCGGGCGAGGAGTTCGTCTTCGACGTCCAGGGACACCACCTCGAGTACGACCTCATGCGCCGCAGCGCCGGCCGGCCGTTCTTCGGCTCGGTCTTCCCCCAGGTGCACTGCGGCGCCGACGACCCGCGGGCGTGCTTCTCGCGTGAGGTCTTCCTCGAGGACTTCTTCCTCCGCAGCGACACGAGCCTCGTCACGCTCTCGGCGCTGCCGATCGCGCCCCGCGGCAGCCCGCTCTCGGCCGCGATCATGGAGGAGACGAGGCAGACGGCCGAGCTCGTGACCGGGTGGGAGTCCGTCCTCCTGCACGCTCAGGTGCTGCCGAACTACGGGTCGTTGCGGGCGAACCTCGACGAGATGGAGCGGAACGCGCGCCGGTACCCGATCGCGGCCTGGAAGGTGTTCACCCACTTCCCGGACGCGTTCGGCAGTCCGGGCAACGCCTGGCGCCTCGACGACGCCGATCCGAGGCTGCGCCAGGTCGGACACGCCTTCATCGAGCAGGCGCGCCGCCTCGGGATCAAGACGATCTGCGCGCACAAGGGCTTCGGCGCCGGCAGCCGCTACGCCTCCCCGGAGGACGTGCCAGGCGCGGCCAAGGACTTCCCGGATGTGAGCTTCGTCGTCTACCACTCCGGGTTCGAGCGCTCGGGCCCCCGCGAGGGTCCGTTCACCGCTCGCACCGCCCACGTCGGCGTCAACCGGCTGATCGCGGCCATGCGCAGGCACGGAGTGGGGCCGAACGAGAACGTCTACGCGGAGCTCGGGTCGACCTGGTGGACGATCATGCGCGACCCGGGGCAGGCGGCCCACGTCCTGGGCAAGCTGCTGCGCTACGTCGGCGAGAACAACGTTCTCTGGGGCACCGACTGCATCTTCTACGGCTCGCCGCAAGATCAGATCCAGGCCTTTCGCGCCTTCCGGATCAGCAGGGAGTTCCAGGAGCGCTACCGCTACCCGGCGCTCACGCCGCGTCGCAAGGCGAAGATTTTGGGGCTGAACGCCGCCCGGGTCTACGGCGTCGACCCGGTCAAGCGCCGCTACCGGTTCACGCGGCGCGAGCTCGAGCAGATCCGGGCTTCGCTCCCGTTCAAGCACGAGACGTACGGCCCCCGCAACGCGGCGGAGGTGCGGCGCCTGCGCGAGCACCACCAGGGCTGGCCGGGCTAGATGCGTGACCGGAAATTCCCGCGGGCCGGATGACGGCCCAGACACGGCGCGGGATCAGCGCGTCCGGACACGACGCGTAGCGCTGCTACGCGCCGCGCCCGGCCACGCTGCCCCGCGTGGTCTG
>JBOHAW010000320.1:0-6019 GCA_050697975.1 Gaiellaceae bacterium | reverse complement strand
GTCCACGACCGCTTAGCGCAGGGTTCCCAAAGCCGAGCGGACGTCGTATCGTTTCGAGACGTGAGGGTCCTGGTCCTGCTCGCGCTTGCGCTCGCGGTCGCGGCATCCGCGCTGCCTGGCTCGAGTGCGCCGAGCAGCGGGCCGGCCGGCGGCTCGGCGACCGTCGGCCCCTACACCGGTGTGGGGACGGGCCTCCTCGACCGCTTCAGGCACATCGAGAACAGCAGCTTCACGTCCGACTCGAAGGACGTCTACAGGGGTCGCTTCACGTACTCGTTCCGGATCGTGAACGGCGTCGTCCGGGGGACCGGGAACGGCGTCTACCTGGCCGCGACCTGGAGGCTCGACGGCATCTACAACGGCCAGCGCTTCGGCTGCGACGTCCCGATGTCCACGACTCCCTTCCAGGTCGTCGTGTCCGGCTCCGCCACGGCCCAGAGCATCAGACTCAAGTTCCGGCTCGTCGGGGCCAGGGAGTCGAACGACGACTACGACTGCGGCGCGAACTTCACGGGCTTCGCGACGGACAGCCCCCGCCTCGCCGACTCGCTCGAGCTCGTCCAGGGCGACGGGATCACGGTCTCGCGGGCCAACCCGCGCATCCCGCTGCTGCGCAAGCTCGAGGAGATCGGCGACAGCGGCGACCGCAGGGTGAACCTGCACGAGTGGACGATCACGATCCGCGCCCCCGCCCCGTCCGGCGACCCCCCCACCTCCGGCGGCTCCGGCACCGGCCCGAATGCCCGCGCCGGCGGCACGTGCACGATCACCGGCACGCCGGGCAACGACACCCTCGTGGGCACTCCCGGGCGCGACGTCATCTGCGGCCTGGCGGGCAACGACGTCATCCGCGGCGCCGACGGCCACGACTCGCTCCGCGGCGACGCCGGCCACGACCGCCTCGTCGGGGGCAGGGGGAACGACGCGCTGGAGGGCGGAGCGGGCGCCGACACGCTGCTCGGACAGGACGGCCGCGACCTGCTGCTCGGCCGCGACGGCGCGCGAGACACGCTGGACGGGGGCAGGCAGCGCGACCGGGCGGTCCGGGACCGCGGCGTCGACCGGATCCGGAACGTCGAGGTCGTCGGCTAGCGCCGCCGACTTTACTCGACGAGCTCGAGCCGCTCGTTCGGCCGAAAGCGCCGCCCGACCTTCGCCACCCCGCGCCCGTCGGCCATCACGACGTCGCCCGTGAAGTCGTTGTCGCCGCGGATCAGCGACGAGCCGACGCCGTACGAGTCGACCGGCACGCCGCTCTCTTCGAACGCGCGGATCTTCTCGGCCGTAAAGCCGCCCGAGGCGACGATCCGGACGCGCTCGAAGCCGTCCGCGTCGAGCGCCTCGCGCACCTTCCAGACGAGGCGCGCGTTCACGCCGCGTGGGTCGAACTCGCCCATCTCGTCCCAGAGCGCGCGATCGACGAGCTGGCCAGACGTGTCGAGCCGGACGCCCCAGAGGCGGTCGCCGAGCGCGCGTGCGACCTCGAGCGACGTCCGCACCGAGTCGTTCTCGAAGTCGACGAGAACGACGATCCTCCCGTCCGGGTCGGCGTGCTCGGCGAACTTCGTCGCCGCGAGCACCGTGTTGCCTCCGTACGAGGCGATCAGCGCGTGTGGGACGGTGCCGATCCCGCGGCCGCCCCACCACGACGCCTGCGCGTCCGACGTGACGCCGATCTCGACGCCGATCGTGGCCCCGGCGACATGGGCCGCGTAGCCGTCGCCCGTCTGCACGCGATGGTGGTCGTGCCGCGCCGGCATGAAGATGATCGGCTTGCCGCCCGCAGCCTCGACGACGCGCCGCACGTTCGTCGAGATGAGCGTGCGCCGGGCGAGCACGCCGAGGTACAGGGTCTCCAGGTGCGCAAAGAGCGTGTAGTCGCCCTCGACCGTGAGCACGGTCTCCCACGGGTCGACCTGATCCCCGTCGTAGAGCGCGTGCACCGTCAATGCTCCCCAGTCGTCGGAGCAGAGCCGCAGGATGGCGAGCGCCTCGTCCATCCCGCCGAGCAGCGCCTGCTTGCGCTGGAAGACCTGCATCAGCACACGCGGATGGCGGCCGTCCGAGAGCAGGGTCTCGCGCGTGCGGTTGAAGTAGGCGTCCGTGTAGTAGCCCTCGCGCATCTTCTCGACCGGCAGGTCGAAGATCTCGGCCGGAAGCCGCCCGGTCCTAGTGCGAAGCGCCATTCCCCTCCTCGAGCGAGAGGCAGGCCCGCAGCGCGGCCTCCGCGACCTCGAGCTGCTCGAGCGAGGGCTCGGCCGTCGCCAGGCGGTGCTGGAGCTCGTGGCCCGGCTTCGCCAGCACCCTCGAGAGCCGGCGGTCGGGATTCCGGGTCATCCAGGCGAAGAGCTCGGTGGACGCCGCCACGGCGCCGAGCGTGGCGGCGACGCGGGCCGCTCCGCGCAGGTGCGCCGGAGCGCGGGCGGCGAGCACGTTCCCGAGTGCGGCGGTCGCGACGAGCGGCCCCACGAGGTGCGAGCCACAGCGCTCGTGCTCCTTCGCGCGCGGCTCGCCGTGCTCGTAGCTTCCGATCGAGACGTGCTCCGCACCGTGATAGGCCGCGAGCTCGCCGCCGCGCAGAGCGAGGGCAGCCGGAGCGATCGAGAGGAGGCCGCTCGCGAGCTCCTGGGCAGCCGGGCCGAGGCGACTCGAGCCTCGGACGAGGCGAACGGCGACGGAGCTGCCGAGCATGGCGGCGACCACGCCGGGGCGCTCGAAGGGCAGCTTGGCCTCGGGCAGCCGCCGGCGCACGAGCGGCAGGAACGCGAACACCTCGGCGAGACGGGCGGGGCCGCGGAGCAGCGGATTCTGCACCTCCGCTGCTCGGAAACGCTTGCGCTCGGCGACGACTCGGATCTCGCCGCCCGGGAGCCGGACCGCGCAGGCCCATGCGGTCGGCCCGTGCACGAGCACGCCGTTCGGCAGCGCCATCCCGCCGAGCTTGACCTTTCCCCGGGCCATGTTCGGAGGTTATCGACTCTGAGTCGAATTCCGCAACTCGCGTTGCAGCGAGCGGGCGGCGGCGGCCGGCCGGCCACTGCCGATCGGCGTGCCGTCCACCTCCACCACGGGCATGACCTCGCGCACGGACGACGACGTGAACGCCTCCTCGGCTCCGAGGAGGTCGTCGAGGCCGAAGATCCCGGCCTCGACGCGATAGCCGAGCGCGCCGGCCGACTCGATGAGCACCGCCCTGGTCACGCCGGCGAGGATGCCGAGCTCGAGCGACGGTGTGCGCAGGACCCGGCCGTGCCGCCACCAGACGTTCGTGACCGGGCCTTCGAGGACGGTGCCGTCGGGATCGACGAAGACGGCGTCGTCGGCGCCGCGCCGCTTCGCCTCGGCCTCGGCGGCCATGTTCACGGCGTAGCTCGTGGACTTGACTCCGCCGAGCAGCCACGGGGCTTCCGCCTTCACCCCGAGGAGCGCCACGAGGCGGATCCCGCGGCGCCGGAGCGCGTCGAGGTGGCCGGGGAGCGCCGTCACGAGCGCGAGCGCGACCGGCTGGCCGCCTTCGCGACCGGCCGTCCAGAGCAGGCGCAGCACCGCCTCCGGCTCGGGGCTCGCCGCCAGGACGTCGCGCGCCAGCCCCCCGAACAGCGGAAGATCGATCCGCGGTAACGCCATCCGCTCCGCCGATCCCGCCAGCCTGGCGAGGTGCTCCCGCAGCCTGAACGGCCGGCCGCCGTACACCCGCAGGGTCTCGAACGCGGCCCGACCGCGAAGGAGAGCCTCGTCGTCGGCGTACAGCACGCGCTCGTCCGGATCGACGACACCACGGCCGCCCACCGCCAGCGCGAGCAGAGTCATGGAGCGAGGCCGACGACATGTTCCGCGGCGGGCGCTCCGATCGCCGCCAGCAGCGGCCGCGCCTTCACCCACGACTCCTCGAGCTCGGCCTCCGGCTCCGAGTCCCACACGACGCCCCCGCCCACCCACAGGTGAATGCGCTCCTCGGCGACGGCGAAGGTGCGAATGGTGAGCGCCAGCTCGAGGTCGCCGCTCGGGTGGACGCAACCGATGGCGCCCATGGACGCGCCGCGGCCGACAGGCTCGAGCGCCGCGATGTGGTCGATCGCCGAGATCTTCGGCGCCCCCGTGACCGAGCCGCCCGGGAACGTCGCCTCCAGCAGCTCGGCCAGGCCGACGTCCGGTCGCAAGCGGCCCTCGACGGTGCTCACGAGGTGCTCGACGCCGGCGAGCTCACGTTCGCGCATCAGCTCCGGCCACCGCACGCTGCCGGGCTCGCACACGCGCGAGAGGTCGTTCCGCTCGAGGTCGACGATCATCACGTGCTCGGCCGCGTCCTTCGCCGAGTCGCGGAGCTCCGCTGCCGCCCCGAGCGGACGGGTTCCTTTGATCGGCATCGTCCACAGTCGCCTGCCCTGCCGGGCGAGGAACAGCTCGGGAGAGGCGGAGACGACCGCCCAACCAGCACCGAGGAACGGATGGGGATGCAGCGGCGAGAGGGGTGCGAGCCGCGCCGCGAGTGCAGCGGGGGTCCCCGAGAAGGAGGCCGAAAGGTGCTGGACGAGGTTGACCTGGTAGACGTCGCCTCGCGCGATGGCGGCGCGTACTCGGTCGACTGCGGCTCGGTAGTCGGAGTCGCTCCAGCTTCGATCCCACTCGCCCACACGAACATCAGCGTTGTCATCATCGACAACGTACCGGCTCGATCGGACGGCACACGCTGCGAGCGGGAGTGCCGGGCATGGCTCTGGAGGGGCAGGCGTGGCTCGCCTCCGGATCGTCTGCGACAAGGCGTATCCCAGGTAGAGATCCGCGACGAGCTCCTCGCCCCCCGGCGCGAAGAATCCCTGCTCGCCCAGCCACGTCTCGATCGCATGGAAGGCGCCTACAGGCTCGCGGAGCTCGAACGGCGAAGGGCTACCGCCCATTCCTCAGCATCCGGTAGCGACGGATCAGCGCATTCGTCGACGAGTCGTGGAGAAGCTCGTGCTTCCAGTCGGCCGCCAGCTCGGGGGCGATCCGCGACGCGAGCTCCTTTCCCAGCTCGACCCCCCACTGGTCGAAGGGGTTGATCTCCCAGATCGCGGCCTGCGTGAACACGCTGTGCTCGTACAGCGCAACGAGCGCGCCCAACGTCGCGGGTGTCAGTCGCTCTGCGAGAAGCACCGAGCTCGGACGGTTCCCCGGCATCACGCGATGTGGGATCGTCTCCTCCGAGGCTCCTGCATCTTCCAGCGCCTCCGCCGTGCGTCCGAACGCCAGCGCCTCCGCCTGCGCGAACAAATTTGCCGCCAGCAAGTCGTGGCGCCCGGCCGCCCCCTCGGACGGCCGGGCGAAGCCGATCAGGTCGACGGGTACGAGCACGGTTCCCTGATGGAGCAACTGGAAAACCGCGTGCTGCGTGTTCGTGCCCGGCCCACCCCAGAGAACGGATCCCGAATCGACCTCGACCCGCTCGCCGTCGGTCGTGACCGACTTGCCGTTCGACTCCATCCAGAGCTGCTGGAGATAGGAGGGGAGCATCCGAAGCGCATGGCTGTACGGGACGACTGCAGTGCTCTCCGCGCCCATGAAGTTGCGGTACCACACGCTGAGCAAGCCGCAGATCGCTGGCAGGTTCCGGCCGACCGCGGCGGTGGCGTAATGGTCGTCCATCGCGTGGAAGCCACCTAGGAGCGCGCGAAAGTGCTCGTCTCCGAGCGCCACGACGAGAGAGAGACCGACCGCCGAGCAGAGAGACGTCCTGCCGCCCACCCAGTCCCACATGCGGAACACGTTCTCCGGCCGGATGCCGATGCGCTCGCCGGTTTCCGGCTTCGCAGCCACGCCCACGAAGTGCGGGGTGAGATCGGCCCCCGACCCGACTGCCGCAGCCAGCCACGCGCGCGCTGCTCGGGCGTTCTCGATCGTCTCCAGCGTCGTCATCGTCTTCGACACGACCACGAAGAGCGTCTCGGCAGGATCGAGCTCCTGCGTCGCCCCAGCGAGATCGTCGGGGTCCACGTTCGAGACGAACCGGACCGCGAGCTCGTCTTCCGCATACGACCTC
>JBOHAW010000319.1:0-6025 GCA_050697975.1 Gaiellaceae bacterium | reverse complement strand
GCGCAGGCGCAGCGCGAGCACGAGCAGGCCCGCGGCGAGGACGACGGCGCCGCCGCCGTCGGCGCCGAGGGCGGAGGCGCCGACCGTGACGAGCGCAAGGAGCCCGACGGCCGCGCCCCACGGCCACAGGAGTGCAGTCCCGGCGAGTGCCGGAACGAGCAACAGCGTCGAGAGCAGGTTCGAGAAGCCGTAGAAGCGGCCCGCCTGCGACGGTCCGAGTGGAGAGAGGGCGACGGCGGTGCCGTCGAGAGCGAGGACGACCGCGTAGGCGGCGACGACGGCGGCGAAGGCGAATGCGAGCGGCAGCCCGGCGAGGAGCGGCGCCGCCGCCGCGGCCAGTCCGATCGTCGCCACGACGATCCACGGCGTCGTGACCGCGAGCACTCCGAGCGCGAGGTTCGCGCCCAGCACGAGCGCGGCTGCGAGCACGGCCGCGCGGGGGCGCGCGACTGCGAGCAGCGCGATCACCGCGGCTGCGACGAGGCTCGCCGGCAGGCGGGCGTCGTTCTTCACGTCGATGCGCTCGTCGAGGTCGCGCAGGTACCCGGCCGGGTCGTCCACGCGCCGGCTCCCGAGCCCGCCCTCGCGGCCGAGCGCCGTCGGTGCGATGTCCGCGATCGAGACGAGCCCGGGAATCCGCGTCGAGTCGGAGACGAGGATGCCGCGGTACCCGTCGCCGACGACCCAGACGCGGTAGCGCCGGTCGTTCGGATGGACGCCGGGCGGCGGCAGCGTCACGAAGATCTCGAGGCCGCTCGGGTCGGAGCGGCCGAGCTCGATCAGCGGCCGGCCGGCGGGCGCGCCGAGCAGCGGCTGCTCGACCTTCCCGCGCAGGAGGGCAGCGACCGCGCTCTCTCGCGACACGGTCGACCCCGGGCCCGCGACGAGTAGGCCCTGGGCGCCGCAGCAGACCGGCACGTAGGGAGGCACGGGCAGCACGCGAGCGTGTTGCGCTTGCGCTAAGGCCGCCGCAGGAAGCGCCAGAGCCACGACGGCGGCGGCTACAATTCGGGTCACCCTACGCCTCTCAAGGAGAGCGATTCTCGATGAAACGCAAGGCTTACGGTCGCGACGCCGGTCTGTCTGCCCGCATGCTGCTGACGACGGGCATGCTCGGGCTGCTGTACGTCGTCTTCGCGGTCGTCCTGTTCAACGTCCTCAGCGTCGGCCTCGTCCCGATGATCCTGATCGTGGTCGGCCTGGCGTTCTTCCAGTACTTCACGTCGGACAAGATCGCGCTGATGGCGTCCGGCGCGAAGGTGGTCGAGCGCGACCATGCGCCCGAGCTGCACGACATGGTCGAGCGGCTCTGCGCGCTGGCCGACCTGCCCAAGCCGAAGGTGGCCGTGATCGACACGGACGTGCCGAACGCGTTCGCCACCGGGCGCAGCCCGAAGCACGCTGCCGTGGCCGTCACGACCGGCCTCTGGCGCCGTCTCGAGCCGCGCGAGGTCGAGGGCGTGCTCGCGCACGAGCTGGCGCACATCGCGCACCGCGACGTGCTCGTGATGACGCTCGCGAGCTTCTTCGCGATGCTCGCCGGCCTGCTCACGCGCTTCGGCCTCTACGGCGGCATGTTCGGCGGCGGCGACCGCAACCGCGAGGGCGGCGCGCCGATCTGGCTGATCGTCTTCCTCGTCTCGATCCTCACGTACATCATCAGCTTCGTCCTGATCCGGACGATCTCGCGCTACCGCGAGTACGCGGCCGACCGGGGCGCGGCGCTCTTCACCGGGGCGCCCGAGTACCTGATGAGCGCGCTCCAGAAGATCGCGAGCGGCATGGCGACGATCCCGCAGCGCGACCTGCGTGAGGTCGAGGCCATGAACGCGTTCTTCATCATCCCGACGAACGTGAAGAGCTCGGTCGGCCAGCTGTTCGCGACGCACCCGCCGATGGAGAAGCGCCTCGCGCGGCTCGCCGAGATCGCACGGGAGATGGGCCGCCCGGTCTAGCGTGGGTCTCGGCAACGTCCTCTTCGGACGAAAGAAGCTCAAGGAAGCCTCGACCGAGAAGCTGTTCGCGCTCTCGACGGCGCGGGTGACGCTCGAGGCCGAGCTCGGCCTGAAGCCGTCCGGCTCGGCGGCGCTCTGCTTCAAGCCGCTCTCGGCCGGCGAGTTCGTGCGCGCCGAGAACGAGATGCAGGAGCTGCTCGAGGTGGCCGCGCGCAGCTCCGAGTCGCGCATCCGGCGCAAGTCGGACGAGTACGGCTTCGAGTGGATCGTGGTCGAGGATCCCGACCTCGAGGACCTCGTCACCACGGTGCACCTCGTCACGTCCGAGCTCCAGGCGCGCGGCTTCGGGCCGCAGCTGCTCGCGTCGATCTTCCGCTTCGAGGGCGCGGGGCATCCCGTCTATTGGATCTACGGCTACAAGCGCGGCGCCTTCTGGCCGTTCGTGCCGACCGGCAAGGACCAGGAGCGCGACAACGCCGAGGAGCTCGAGCTGAAGGCCAAGCTCGAGCGCGAGCTGCCGATCGAGGACGACCTGTCCCGCTGGTTCGGCATGTTCGACGCGCCGCTCTAGTCTAGGCGCCGCGGGTTCCGCTCCACGGCCAGTCGTCCGCCTCGCGGCACAGGCCGGCGCGGACCGGGTTGAGCCGGACGTAGCGGCAGGTGGCCTCCAGGTGCTCCTCGCTCTCGATCAGCCAGGAGGCGAAACGGGCGCCGAAGAGATGGCCAGTGCGCCCGTGCCGGACGTTGAACTGCTGGGCGTGCACGCCATTCAGGCGCTGGACGCCGCGGGAGAGATCGGCGCGCGTCGTCTCCAGCACGAGGTGGTAGTGCGTGGTCATCAGGCAGAAGGCGTGGCAGCGCCAGCGGCAGCGCGCGACGGTGCCGGCCAGCAGGCCGAGGAACAAGCGGCGGTCGTCGTCGTCTCGGACGATCCGGGCGCCGGCGACTCCACGCGCCGTGACGTGGTAGAAGCCGTCCGGGAGGTCGCTGCGAGGCTGGCGCGGCATCGAGTCGAAGCTAGCCGCGCCGCAGGCGGCCGGGCGGACTTGTGGAGAAACCGGCACACACTCGTGACACGCGAACAAGACCGCCGCAGCCATGTCCAGGGTCAGACCCTGGACATGGCTGTTAGGGGCGGTTGATGGGTTCGGCGCGGGCTGCGGTGACGGTCGTCTTCTTCGCGCACGGCGCGCTCTTCGGAACGTGGGTGGCGCGCATACCGGCGATCCAGGAGGATCTCGCGCTCGGCGAGGCGGAGCTCGGCCTCGCGCTCCTCGGAGCCACGTTCGGCGCGCTCGTCGGCCTGCTCCTGGCGGGCTGGATCGTCTCGCGGGAGGGCAGCCGGGCGACGATCGCGCAAGGGCTACCGGTGTACGCGCTGCTGCTCCCCGCGCTGGCGCTCGCCTCGAGCCTGCCGCTGCTCACGCTCGCCTTGATCGGCTTCGGCGCGGCCACGGGCGCCGTCGACGTCGCGATGAACGCGCACGGCGTCGAGGTCGAGCGTCGTCTCGGGCGCCCGATCCTGTCCTCCTTCCACGCCGGCTGGAGCTTCGGCGGCCTCGCGGGGGCGGGGGCGGGCGCGGTCGCGGCGGGACTGGGGGTCGAGCCGCTCCCGCACTTCACGCTGGCCGCGCTGGTGCTCGGGGCCGTCGGTCTCGCCGCCTCCACGCGCCTGCTCCCTGGGGACGCGGACCGGCCGGACGCGCCCGCGCGTCTGCGCCGCCCGCCGCGTCGCCTGGCCCTCCTCGGCGCGCTCGCCTTCTGCGGCCTGTTCGCCGAGGGAGCCGCCTCCGACTGGAGCGCCGTCTACCTCGCCGGCCCGCTGGAGTCGGGCGCGGGCGTGGCGGCGCTTGCATTCGCCGCCTTCTCGGTGGCGATGGCCGCCTTCCGGCTGCTCGGCGACCCGCTGACGTCGCGCTGGGGGCCGGTGGCGCTCACCCGCCGCGGCGGCCTGCTCGCCTGCGCGGGGCTCGCGCTTGCGCTCGCCGTCCCACGCCCGGCCGCCGCCCTCTTCGGCTTCGCCTGCATGGGCGCCGGGCTCGCGGCGATCGTCCCGGTCGTCTTTCGCGCCGCCGCATCCTTCCCGGGCATCCCGCCCGCAGCCGGAATCGCGGCGCTCACGACCGTCGGCTACAGCGCGTTCCTCGTCGGCCCGCCGGTGATCGGCCTCGTGGCGGAGGTGACCAGCCTGCGCCTGGCGCTCGTGATCGTCCTCGCCCTGCTCGCCGCGCTGGCCCTGCTCGCTTCGCGCGCCGGTCTGACCGGCGAGAGTGGTCCGGATGCACCTCGAGCGGCTCCTGCGCCGCTTCGTTTTCCGTGAGCGCCTCTCGCGCGGCGGCCGATCCTATCGGCTGATCGCCTCCTCCAGCGCCCGGCGAACGAGGACCCGCGCGAGGTGCTGCCGGAACTCGGCGCTCGCGTTCGTGTCGCTCGGCGGACTCGTGCCCTCCGCCGCCGCCTCCGCCGCCTGGGCGATCCCATCGGGCGAGGCGCCGGAGAGCGCGCCCTCGACCGCCGACGCCCGCAGCGGCGTCGCGCCCATGCTCGTGAGCGCGACGGCCGCCTCGCCGATCGACCCGTTCTCGCGCCGCACGACCGCCGCCACGCCGACGGTCGCCCAGTCCTGGGCCCGCCGCGTGAACTTCTGGTACGACCAGCCGGCGTCCCCGGTCTTCGGGACACGGATCTCCGTCAGGACGTCCTGCGGCCCGAGCGCCGTCTCGAACACCCCGCGGAAGAAGTCGCCCGCCGCGACCGTCCGCTCGCCCTCCGGCCCGGTCACCGCGAGCTCCGCGTCGAGCGCCAGCAGCACCGTCGGCGTGTCGGAGGCCGGGTCGCCGTGCGCGGTCGAGCCGCCCACCGTCCCGCGATGGCGAACCTGCGGATCTCCGATCAGGCCGGCCGTGTACGCGAGCAGGGGGCACTGCTCTCGAAGCAGTCCGTCGTGCTGGACGTCGTGGTGCCGCGTGAGCGCCCCGATCGCGATCCGATCGCCTGCGTCACGCACGTAGGAAAGGTCCGAGAGCCTCCCGAGGTCGACGAGCGTCCCCGGACGGGCGAAGCGCAGCTTCATCATCGGGATGAGCGAGTGGCCGCCGGCGAGGAGCTTCGCGTCCTCGCTGGCGCCGAGCAGCTCGATCGCGTGCTCGACGGACTCGGCGACCTCGTACGAGAACGGTGCCGGGATCATGACGCTGCCTCCTGGATCGCCCGCCAGACGCGCTCGGGCGTCGCAGGCATGTCGATGTCGGTGACGCCGAGCGGCGCGAGGGCGTCGATCACGGCGTTGATCACGGCCGGGGTGGACGCGATCGTGCCCGTCTCCCCGACCCCCTTGACGCCCATCGGGTTCGTCGGGCTCGGCGTCTCGGTCCGCGCCAGCTCGAACGACGGCAGCTCGGCGGCACTCGGCACCATGTACCCGACCATGGAGCCGTTCATCAGGTTGCCGTCCTCGTCGTACACGGCCTCCTCGAACAGCGCCTGCGCGATCCCCTGCGCGATGCCGCCGTGCACCTGCCCGTCGACGATCTGCGGGTTGATCACCGTGCCGACGTCGTCGACGGCGACGTAGCGCTGCAGGTCGACGGCGCCGGTCTCGGTGTCGACCTCGACGATGCACACGTGCGTGCCGGCGGGCCAGCTGAAGTTCGGCGGGTCGTAGACGGCCGTCGCCTCGAGCCCCGGCTCGAGCCCGTCCGGCAGGTTGTGCGCCGTCCAGGCCGCGAGCGCCGCCTCTTTCACGGTCACCGACCGGTCGGTGCCGGCGACGGTGAAGGCGCCGTTCGCGTACTCGAGATCGTCCTCGGCCGCCTCGAGCTGGTGCGCGGCGATCTTCTTCGCCTTCTCGATGATCTTCTCGGTCGCGTTGTAGACGGCGACGCCGCCGACGGCGAGGCTGCGGCTGCCGTAGGTGTCCATGCCGAGCGGGACCAGCGAGGTGTCGCCGTGCAGGACCTCGACGTCCTCGTAGGCCACGCCGAGCCGGTCGGCGATGATCTGGGAGAACGTCGTCGCGTGCCCCTGGCCGTGCGGCGAGGTGCCGATCAGCGCCTGCACGGTCCCGGTCG
>JBOHAW010000318.1:0-6744 GCA_050697975.1 Gaiellaceae bacterium | reverse complement strand
GGCGGAGGCGGTGGCGGCGGCGGCGGTGGCGGTGGCGGCGGTGGCGGTGGCGGTGGCGGGCAGGCACTCGTCGACGAGATCACCGTCGTCGGGTCCGTGCGGTTGCCGAGGACGTCGACCGCGTCGACCCCGAGCGTGTAGCTCGTTCCACAGGCGAGGTTGACGAACGAGTACGAGGTCCCCGACGAGGACGTCGTGGACCCGACCAGAACGCCGTCGCGGTACAGCCCGTAGCCCGACGCGAGCAGGCTCGGATTCCACGAGACGGAGAGCGTGGTCCGTGAGGCACTCGCGACGGTCAGCCCGGTCGGCTTCGCGGCGAGGCTCGGAACGGCGGCGACGGCGCTCGACAGAGGCATGGCGAGCGCCAGCGTGGCGGCGAGCGCGAGTAAGCCACGCCGGGGCCATCGGGTGTCTGCGGTCACCCTCATGGGAGTTCCTCCTAGGTTGTGGGGGCTTGCTCTCGGCGCCACCGCAACGCGCGGGCGGCGAAGTGCCGGCCCCACGTGGCTTCGAGTGCTTGCGTTTATGGCTAACGAACGAGAAGGGACTCGAGATACGGGCGTGCTCTTCGACGGACGGCGCCGGGCAAAACTGGTTTCATGACGCTCACGTCGTCGTTTGCGACGTGGGCATTCCGCGCATACCAGCGGACGCCGTACCACCCGCCACGAAAGGGAGGATCTGTGGACGATCCGAGAGAGAACGTGCCGGACGAGCTCGAGGAGCGGCTCGACAACCTGAGCGCCACGCTCACGGACGACGACGTCCGCACCGAGCGGTCGACGGGCTCGGAGTGGGATCCAACGGCCGACGCAGACGCGGACGACAAGGACTCGGACGACCAGGACGCCGACGCTGACGACGCAGACCCAGGCGACCAGGACACCGACGCGGACGACGCCGGCTAGCGACGCCGCGCTCGCGCGGGCGATCGCGCCCGTCGGCGCGGACGAGTTCCTGGCCGGCTACTGGGAGCGCCGGCCGCTCCACGTCGCGCGTGCGCAGGCGGGCCGGTTCGACGACCTGCTGTCCGCGCGGGACGCCGAGCGCCTCGTCTCGGAGCCCGGCCTGCGCCTGCCCGGCTTTCGCCTGGTCAAGGCGGGCACGAAGCTCGACGCCCGCGACTACTCCGAGGACGTCTCCTGGCGGCCGGTGCCGTTCACCGGCACGGCGCGGGTACCGCAGGTGCTCGCCGCGTTCGAGGCCGGCGCCACCGTCGTGCTGCAGGGGCTGCACTTGAGCTGGACGCCGATCGCCGCATTCTGTCGCGAGCTCGAGGCCCGGCTCGGGCAGCCCGCGCAGGCGAACGCCTATCTGACGCCGCGCCGCTCACAAGGGCTACCGGTGCACCACGACACGCACGACGTGTTCGTGCTGCAGGTGTCCGGCTCGAAGCGCTGGCTCGTGTACGAGCCGGTGCTCGAGCTGCCGCTCAAGCATCAGCGTTACACGGCGGATCTCGGCGGTCCCGGAGAGGTCGTGCTGGACGTGACGCTCGGGGCCGGCGACACGCTCTACCTCCCGCGCGGCTGGCTGCACGAGGCGCTGACGTCCGAAACCGACTCGCTGCACGTGACGATCGGCGTCAACGTCCACACGTGGCTCGACGCGCTTCGCACCGCGCTCGATCGCTGCGCCGGGGAGCTGGAGCTTCGACGCGCGGTCCCGGACGACGGCGCGGGCGCGGAGGAGATCCTCGAGCTGTTGCGGGATCTCCTTGCGCCCGATGAGGTGGCGCGGTCGCGCCGCGAGCGGTTCCTCAGGGGTCGCCGCCCGATCCTCGACGGCCAGGCGTCGCAGCTCCGCGCGCTCGACCGCTTGACGATCGAGAGCGTCGTCGAGCGCCGCCCCACGGTGATCGCCGACTTCGACGGCGAGACGCTCCAGTTCGAGGGGACGCGGATCTCCTTCCCGCCGCAGGCCCGGCAGGAGGTGGACGCGATCGTCACCGCGACCGAGCCGATCGGGCTCTCGCAGCTCCCGGGGCGCCTCGACGAGGCGGGACGGCTCGTGCTCGCCCGCCGCCTCGTGCGCGAGGGCTTCCTGCGCCTCGTCGACTAGGCCGTTTCCTAGCTCACCACGTGCGAGCGCGCGACGTAGTGCCGTGCACTCTTCGGCACCTCGGCGCGGCAGGTCAGGAACGTCTCCTCCCGATGCTCGACGCCCACCTCGACCTCGTGCACCGCGCCGGACACCTCGGCGACGAAGCGCACGGTCCATGCCTGGGGGCCGTCGCGCCGCCGGCCGAGCAGTCGCAGGTCGTCGAACCCGGTCAGGTTCGTCGCGCGCCGGACGCTCAACTCCGCCGCCTGCACCGCGAACGGGTAGCACGAGCGCCCTCGATAGCGCGCAAGCTGGATGCGGCCGTGGAGGTACGGCTCGAGGACTGCCCTCACCTCGTCGCGCTTCACGCGCCCGAAGTAGAGCCCTTCCGGGAGGCAGACGAGGTTGCCGGCGAAGCGATCGCCGCCGACGTGGCTCGACTGCCAGACCCAGTCGCCGTTGGCATGGGCATGGAGGCCCTCGCAGAGCGGCTGGCCGTAGCGCGCGCAGCACCGGTCGCGCTTGCCGTGCGTGCAGACGAGCAGGAGGGGGTGCGCGAGCGGCTCGCCGGCAGGGGCGCGACGGCCGGTGAGGGCAGCGGCGACGTCCAGCTCGAGCAGATCCGGATGGCGCTCGAGCTCGAGGGTGAAGAAGCGCCGGCCCCGCTCCGGCGTCGCGCCGTAGACGATGCGGATGCGGTCGCGGCGCGACCGGCCCGGCCGCTTGATCAGGAGCAACCGCGAGTGCGGCAGTGCGGCGAGCTGCGCGCCGAGGTGCTCGCGCAGGCCGCCGGCGAAGACGGTGGCGTCGAGCGGGTCGTTGGGCCAGTAGCCGCCGTACTCGACGAGCAGCCAGTGCTCGACGCGGCTCGCGGTCGCGCCGAGCGCCTCGCCGGCAGCGGTCGAGGCCTCCGCGCACAAGGGCCGCTCGCTCGCGGCCGCTTCGCTCACGCGAGCGCCAACCGGTCGCGCAGGGCCCGCTCCAGGTACGGGTCGATCCCGAGCGCGCGCTTGAACTCCCCGTACTCGCGCGCGAGACGGTCGGTGTCGCGGCCGGGTCGCCGGACGGCGCGGATGAGCACGTTCTTGGGCGTGTGCTCGAGCGCCACGAACTCCACCAGCTGGACGTCGTAGCCGGCCAGGCGGAGCAGCTGGGCCCGGGCCGCGTCGGTGACCTCGGCCGCGAAACGCTCACGGAGCAGCCCGTGGCCGAGCAGCGGCGCCAGAGCGGCGTTCTCGATCTGCCCGAGGAGCTCGTGCTGGCAGCAGGGCACGGCGAGGATGGCGTGCGCCTCCCAGCGCACCGCCCGCTCCAGCGCCGCATCGGTGGCGGTGTCGCAGGCGTGCAGGCTGACGACGAGGTCGACCCGGTCGAAGCCCTCGTGCCCGGCGATGTCGCCGACCTCGAACCGCAGCCCCTCGCACCCGAGCCGCGCGGCGAGCGCAGCGCAGCGCTCGACGACGTCCTCCTTCAGGTCCAGGCCGAGGAGCTCCACCCGACGACCTGCGACAGCGGTCAGGAAGTGATGGAGCGCGAAGGTCAGGTACGACTTGCCCGACCCGAAGTCGACGATCCGCAGCCGCCCTTCCGGGAGCGCCGGCAAGACGTCGCCTGCGAGCTCGAGGAAGCGGTTCACCTGGCGGAACTTGTCGTAGTGCCGGGCGAGCACCTTGCCGGCGGCATTCATCACGCCGAGCTCGACAAGGAAGGGCACAGGCGTACCCTCGGGGAGCAGGTACCGCTTGCGCCGGTCGTGCTCGAGCGACCGCTCCGGCCGCGTCGCCGGCCGCTCGAGGATCTTCGCCGTCTTGCCCGCGAGCACCTGGTAGTCCGCCTCGCGGCCGTGAAGCAGGCCCTGGCGGAAACTGTCTCGGAGCAGCGACAGCAGGTGCCTGGCGGTCTCGGCCGGGGCGAGAGTCTCGCCCGTCGTTCGCGTCGCGTAGTGGTACGTCCAGCCGTACCGAAGCGCCCCGCCGACGAGAACGGGCCGCACCGTCACCTTGGAGTACCTGGAAGGGTCCGCCCGTCGCGGCTTCGAGAGCGTGGCGTGGGTCAGCTCCTCGCCCGCGACGAGGTCGGCGACCAGCTGCTCCAGCGTCACCCTGGCCTCACCACGCAGATCACCTGGCCGGTCGTGACCGGCTGACCGGCTTCGACCGAGAGCTCGGCGACCACGCCGTCACGGTGCGCCTGGACGTCGTTCTCCATCTTCATCGCCTCGACGACGCAGAGCACTTGTCCGGCGACGACCTCCTCCCCGTCGGCGACGGCCACTGCGAGCACCGTTCCCTGCATCGGGCTCACGACGGCGTCCTCTCCTCCAGCTCCCCCGCCGCCGCTCGCGCGCTCCCGGCGCCGGCGTGCGACGTCGGCCCAGGGCGGCTGGGGCTCGAGGAGCGTGACCTCGAAGCGGCGGCCGTCGACCTCGAGCGAGCGTGAGCGCCCGTGCAGCCCGCCGTCCGACCGCGCCGCTACCGTTGCCGCATGAGACAACTTCTCCGCGCGCTCCGCGAGCAGTTCCGACTCCACCAGGCCGTGGCACGTGCCGCCCTCGACGAAGCAGGGATGCGCGAGCAGCGCCCGATGGAAGCCGAGCAGCGTCGTGACGCCGCCGATCTCGAACTCGTCGAGCGCGCGCAGCATGCGGCGCCGAGCGTGCTCGCGGTCGGTGCCGTGGACGCAGAGCTTCGCGATCATCGGATCGTAGAAAGAGAGGATCTCGGCCCCCTCCCGCACGCCCGAGTCCACCCGAACGCCCGGCCCCGCCGGCTCCCGATAGCTCGCGATCCGCCCCGGGCTCGGCCTGAAGCCGTGGGATACGTCTTCCGCGTTGATGCGGCACTCGATCGCGTGACCCCTGAGACGTACGTCCTCCTGGCCGAGCGATAGCGGCTCACCCGCCGCGATGAGAATCTGCTCCCGCACGAGGTCGATTCCCGTGACGAGCTCCGTGATCGTGTGCTCGACCTGGATGCGCGTGTTCATCTCGAGGAAGAAGTACTCGCCCGCCCCCGTGAGCAGGCCTTCGATCGTCCCCGCAGAGCGATAGCCGACCGCCCGGGCCGCATCGACGGCGATCCGGCCGATGCGCTGGCGCAGCTCATCGTCCACGGCCGGCGAGGGCGTCTCCTCGACGAGCTTCTGATGGCGGCGCTGGATCGTGCAGTCCCGCTCGCCGAGATGGACGACGTTGCCGTGTGCGTCGGCGAGGATCTGGACCTCGACGTGACGCGGATCCTCGAGGTAGCGCTCGATGTAGACGGTCGCGTCGGAGAAGTAGGCCTCGCCCTCGCGCCGGGCCGACTCGTAGGCGCGCTCCGCCTCCTCGGGACCGCGCACGACCTTGAGCCCCTTGCCCCCGCCCCCGGCGGAGGCCTTGATCGCGAGCGGCCAGCCGAGCTCGTCGCCGAGGCGAGCGAGCCCGTCCGCCGACGCCAGCGGCTCGGTCGTGCCCGGAACGATCGGGACGCCCGCGGCCTGCATCCGCTCGCGCGCCGCGATCTTCGAACCCATCGCTTCGATCGCCTCGGGCGGCGGGCCGATCCAGACGAGCCCTGCCTCCTCACAGGCCCGGGCGAAGCCGGCGTTCTCCGCCAGGAAGCCGTAGCCCGGGTGCACCGCCTCGGCCCCGGCCCGCAGTGCCGTCTCGATCACGCGCGTGCCGTTCAGGTAGCTCTCGGCAGGCGCGGCACCGCCGATCCCGTACGCCTCGTCGGCATAGGCCACGTGCTGAGCGGCGCGGTCCGGCTCCGAGTACACCGCGACGCATCCGATCCCGAGCTCCCGCAGGGTACGAAACACCCGGACCGCGATCTCACCCCGGTTGGCGACGAGAATTTTCGTGAACGGGGCCATTTCACCGCATATTCTCCCTGCGATGGGGCTTCCCGATCAGCTGACCGTCGCGCGGGCCGCGTCGGTGCCGATCGTCGTCCTGCTCTACGAGTGGGACTTCTCCCACCACAACGTGTGGGCGACAGCCGTCTTCGCCGCCGCGATGGCGACGGACTGGCTCGACGGCCGCATCGCTCGTCGGCGCGGCCGCACGTCGCCGCTCGGCTCGCTGCTCGACCCGATCGCGGACAAGATCCTCGTGCTCGCAGTCCTGATCGTCCTCGTCGACCAGGAGGTCGTGCCCGGCTGGATGGTCGCCGGCATCGTCGCGCGCGAGTTCCTCGTCTCAGGGTTGCGACTGGCGGCGATCCAGCGAGGCGTCGTGCTCGCCGCGCGCGACCTCGGAAAACTGAAGACGTGGTCGCAGGCGGTCGCGGCCGGCGTCGCGGGGCTCGCCGCGGCCGGGGCGTGGAGTGCCGACGTCGCGTGGTGGGCGGTGCTCATAGCGCTGGTGCTCACGTGGGTCTCAGGACTCGACTACGCCCGTATCGCCCCGAGGCTGCTTGCGCGCGGGGGAACCGCCGGCTCGCCCACGAGCCCCTGAGTTACCGGCGCGGTCCCCGCGCGGTTACTCGTCCTCGAAGTCCAGGCCCGAGCGGCGCCAGGCGCTGCCGTTCGCCGCCGGCTCGCCGTTTTCGTCCTCGGCGAGCGCCCGCTCGAGGGCCGCAAGCTCTTCGTCGGTCGGGTCAGGCTTGATCTCGAGCTCCACGCCCGGCATTAAAGCGGCCGCCGCGCGCCGACGATACCCACGGCGATGCGCCGCCCCATCGCCCTGCTCGCCCTGCTCGCAGGACTGCTCGCAGC
>JBOHAW010000317.1:0-7467 GCA_050697975.1 Gaiellaceae bacterium | reverse complement strand
CCATTTGGCTCATGGGCGAAAGGGCCCATGGCGAGGTGCTCTCGATCGCCTTCGCGGGCGAGGGCCAGCACCAAGACGCGGGCGGCAAGGCCGTCCACATCGCGCCGAACACGACCTCGGTGATCACCTCGAAGTCGATCTCCAAGAACGGCGGCCGCGCCGGCTACCGCGGCTTGCTCGAGGTGGCGAAGGGCGCCACCGGTGCGAAGTCGAAGGTCGTCTGCGACGCGCTGATCCTCGATGAGGAGTCGCGCTCAGACACGTACCCGTACATCCGCATCGACGAGAACAACGTCGACATCGGGCACGAGGCCACGGTCTCGAAGATCGGCGAGGAGCAGCTCTTCTACCTGATGAGCCGCGGGCTCTCGGAGGCCGAGGCGAGCGCGATGATCGTGAGCGGCTTCGTCGAGCCGATCACGAAGGAGCTCCCGCTCGAGTACGCCGTCGAGATGAACCGGCTGATCCAGCTCCAGATGGAAGGCTCCGTCGGCTAGTGCAGGTCGGGAAGCTGGACTTCGTCGGCGTGCCCTCGCAGGACGCCGAGCGCTCCCGCAGCTTCTACGTCGAAACGCTCGGCCTCCGGCCCGACGAGCACTCGCGCTTCGAGTTCTGGGTGGGTGAGACGTGCTTCGGCATCTGGGAGCCCACGAGGATGGGGATGGAGTTCGCGCCGCAGAAGAACGCCCACCTGGCGCTGGACGTCGAGGACGTCGGCGAGGCGCGCCAAGAGCTCGAGGCGAAGGGCGTTCAGTTCTTCGGCGAGATCCGGACACGGGCGTCTGCCACATGGCCTTCTTCACGGACCCGGACGGCAACGACCTCATGCTCCACCGCCGCTACAAGCCGTACGAATGATCGAGGTCGAGCAGGTCGACTTCGTGTCGGTGCCGACGCGCGACGCCGCGCGGGCCGTCGCCTGGTACCACGTGGCGCTCGGGCTGCCCGTGAGCGAGTACACCGAGGGCGAGGTCGAGACGCCGAACGTCACGCTCTCCTTGTGGAACCCTGAGGCCGACGGCGAGCCGTTCCAGCCGAACACGGCGGGGATCGCGCTTCGGGTCGCAGACGTCGAGGCGGCGGTCGAGGAGGCCCGCGCCGCGGGCGCCGACGTCCTGGGGATCCAGGACACCGGCGTCTGCCACATGGGCTTCGTCAAGGATCCGGACGGCAACGTCCTCATCCTGCACCGCCGCTACGCGCCCAAGGAGCGCCGTGCCCAGGCCTGAGCTCCTCGAGCGCTACCGTTCGCTGCCGCTGCCGACGACCTCCGACGAGGCCTGGCGCTTCACCGACCTCAAGGACTTCGACCCGGAGGGCTTCGGCACGAACGGCCACGTCCCGGTCTCGGACGCGCGGACGATGCTCGAGATCGACACAGCCGCTGTGGCCAGGGTCGGCGAGGGCGGGATCGAGATCGAGAATGCTCCGGAGGGGATCGCGTTCGAGGCGCTGGTGGACCACCCGCACCTCGGCGAGCTCGTCGGCAGCGACGAGAAGTTCGCCGCGCACAACGCGGCGCTGTGGCAGCACGGCCTGCTCGTCCACGTCCCCAAGGGCGTCGTCCTCGAGCAGCCGCTCTACGTCCGGATCGCGAACTCTGTCGAGGGAGGCTCGCTCTTCTGGCGCCTGCTGGTCGTGGCCGGGGAGGGCTCGCGCTTCACGCTGATCGAGGAGTACACGTCCGCGTCGCCGGAGCTCTCGGGCTACTCGAACGCCGTCGTCGAGCTGTTCGTCGAGCAGGCGGCGAAGCTCGAGTACGTCTCGCTCCAGAATCTCTCGCGGGAGACGTGGCACTTCGCCTCGCACCACGCGCGCGTCGAGCGCGACGCCGAGCTCGACTGGGTCGCCGGCGGTTTCGGCTCGAAGAAGGGCAAGGTGCGGATCCAGAACGACCTCGCCGGGCCGGGCGCCACCTCGCGGGTGACGGGCGCGTACTTCGGGGACGGAACGCAGCACCTCGACTTCGACACGTTCCAGGAGCACATCGCGCCGAACACCACCTCGGACTTTGCCTTCAAGGGCGCCCTGCGAGACACGTCCAGCGCGGTCTGGCGCGGAATGATCCGCGTCGAGAAGGACGCGCAGAAGACGAACGCCTATCAGGAGAACCGCAACCTGATGCTGTCGCCGCAGGCGCACGCGGACTCGATCCCGGGCCTGGAGATTCTCGCCAACGACGTCCGCTGCACCCACGGCGCGACGCTCGGCCAGGTCGACCGCGAGCAGCTCTTCTACCTGATGGCCCGCGGCCTCTCACGCGCGGAGGCCGAGCGCCTGATCGTGCGTGGCTTCTTCCAGGACATCCTGGACCGGATCGAGCTCGAGCCGGTGCGCGACGCGCTCGCCGCCGCGCTCGACGCCCGGATCCCGCAGGCCTAGGTAGCGTCTTCCGGCTCGACTTCGAGCCAGAACTCCTTCGCACAAAGGGGTCACGGCGGCCTCGGGGTAGGCCTTCGTCGCACCCAGCCCTTGGGGCCACGCCCGCTCGGAATCCGTTCTTTCGGTGCGCCCGTATGCACGCAGGGAACGAACGGAGGGAGGAAGCATGCGAAAGAGGCGTCTCACGGCTGCCGCGGTCGCAGCAACGCTCGTCGCGTCGCTCGCGGTCGCAGCCGTCGCCCTGGGCGCACCGTCGAGCCGGCAGGTCGAGGTGCTCGACGACTGCGACGCGGCGTCGTTCAACGCTGTCCTCGGCGACGGCGCGTGCGTGAAGGACGGCGGCGTGACGTTCGAGGAGTTCATCGGCCAGCTGCTCGCGCAGGGACGCGCGCCTGCGTGGCGCTTCGCCCCGGGGCACCTGAAGCTCGCGGCGGGCGAGACGATCACGGCGCGGAACCGCGGCGGCGAGTTCCACACGTTCACCGAGGTGGCGGCCTTCGGCGGCGGGTGCGTCGAGGAGCTGAACGCGCTCCTCGGCCTGACACCGGTGCCCGAGTGCGGCATCCCGGGCATCTTCGGGACGACCGGCGTCGCGCCGGGCGGAACCGTGTCGACGGGCCCGCTCGCGGCCGGTACGCACCGGTTCCTGTGTCTCATCCACCCCTGGATGCGGACGACGGCGACGGCCGGCTGAGCTGCCGGCAAGCGGGGTCCGGGCTCGTGGCGACGCTCGGGCGCCGGACCCCCTTCCCCAGGCTCACGGAGCTCGCAGCGACTCGAGCGCTCGCCGGAGCGAGGCGACCTCGTCCTCGAGCCGTGAGACGCGCTCCTCGAGCGCGCTGCCGCGGATGTCCGCTCCTTCGGCCCCTTGCTCGCCGGCGACCTGCTCCGGCGCGTCCTCGGCTCCGAGGAGCTGCTCGTAGCGCTCCTCCTTCTGTCCGGGCCGGCGCGGCCGGCGCGCCACCAGCTCGCGGTCGACCAGCGTGCCGAGCGTCTGCTCGAGGTCACCGGGCGCCGCGAACCGATGGAGGCGGTCGCTGCGCTGCTTCAGCTCCCCCGGAGTCTGCGCCCCGCGCAGCATCAGCACGCAGAGCAGCGCCAGCTCGGCCTCGGACAGGCGGAGCGCCGCGTCGAGCAGGTGCCGGTGCTTGACCGCCCGGCTACCCGGCCCGCTGGCGAGGCGCGTCCAGCCCTTCCGCGACAGCCGCTCGAGCGCCGCGCGGATCGTCGACTCGTCGTACTCGACGACGGGATCGCGGTTGGTGGTCTGGTTGCAGGCGGTGCGGAGCGTGTTCAGCGAGAGCGGATAGACGTCGGGCGTCGTGCGCTGCTTCTCGATCAGGCAGCCCAGCACCCGGATCTCGACGGCGTCGGAGTCCACGGCTCAAGAACCTCAGGACGGCGTGGTCGCGCCCCACTCCTCGGGAGCGAGATCCTGGATGCGCTGCGCGAACGACCACAGGTGGCCCTCGGGGTCGTACGCGTCGTAGCGCCGGTCGCCGTACGGCTGGTCGGCGAGCTCCTGCCGGATCTCGGCCCCCGCCGCCTTCGCCCGCTCGAAGTGAGCGTCGACGTCCTCGACGTAGACGTGTACCTGGCTGTTGAGGTGACCCGAGCGCTTGGGGCTCCGGTAGTCGGGGCCGGGGTCGCCCATCATGATCGAGCCGCCCTCGACGTCCATCTCGGCGTGGCTGACGTACCCGTCGGGGCCGTCGAAGCGCAGGCGCTCCTCGAAGCCGAAGGCATCCGAGAGCCAGTCGAGGGCGCCGGCCACGTCCTCGTAGAGCAGGTAGGGAGTGACGTTCTGCGACATGTCTGCCTCCTCGATCGACCTGCCGAGCGTAACTTGGCTTCTCGATCCTTGCGGGCGTCCCGGCTGTAGGCTCCCGCCCGATGATCACAGCCGTGCACGGCCTGATCTACTCGGACGATCCCGAGGCGACGCGCGCGTTCCTGCGGGACGTCCTCGGTTGGCCCTACGTCCAGGACCCGGACTCCGAGCCCGGCTGGCTCATCTTCAGGACCGGCCCCAGCGAGCTCGGCGTGCACCCCACCTCTGGTACCTACGAGGGCCGGGACTACTCGCATCCCTTGCACCACTCGATCTCGCTGATGTGCGACGACGTCGAGGCGACCGTCGCCGAGCTTAAGGGCAAAGGGGCGGAGTTCTCGGGCGCGATCGAGGACTTCGGCTTCGGCCTCGTGGCGATGCTCAAGCTGCCGGGGGCCGGCGAGATCCTGCTCTACCAGCCGCAGCATCCCGTGGCGCACAGTCTCTGAGGCGGCTCGACCCCGTTTTGGGTCGAGGTTCAGGCGCATCGAGTTACGGTCGCGCGAGGCGCTTGTAGCGGATCCGGTGCGGCTCGAGCGCATCCGGGCCGCGCGTCTCCCGCACCCAGTCCGCGTACTCCTGCCACGAGCCCTCGAACCACGTCACCTGCGAGTCGCCTTCGAAGGCGAGGATGTGCGTTGCGATCCGGTCGAGGAACCAGCGGTCGTGCGAGATCACGACCGCGCAACCGGCGAAGTCGAGGAGCGCCTCCTCGAGCGCGCGGAGCGTGTCGACGTCGAGGTCGTTCGTCGGCTCGTCCAGCATCAGGACGTTCCCGCCCGAGCGAAGCAGCTTCGCCAGGTGGACGCGGTTGCGCTCCCCGCCCGACAGATCGGAGACGCGCTTCTGCTGATCCGGGCCCTTGAAGTTGAACCACGACACGTACTGCCGCGAGTTGACCTCGCGCCGGCCGAGCTCGATCGAGTCGGCGCCGCCCGAGATCTCCTTCCAGACGGTGCTCGCCGGATCGAGGTCGGCGCGGTCCTGGTCGACGTATGCGAGCTCCACCGTCTCGCCGATCCGCAGCGCGCCCGCGTCGGGCTGCTCCTCGTCCGCGATCATGCGGAAGAGGGTCGTCTTGCCCGCGCCGTTCGGGCCGATCACGCCGACGATCCCGCCCGGCGGCAGCGAGAACGAGAGATCCTCGACCAGGAGCCGGTCGCCGAATGCCTTCGACACGTGCTCGGCCTCGATCACGAGGTCGCCCAGACGCTCCCCCGCCGGAATGTGGATCTCGACGCGATCGAGCCGCTTCGTCCCCTCCTCGGCGAGCATGCGCTCGTAGGCGCCGAGCCGCGCCTTCGACTTCGCGTGCCGCGCCTTCGGGCTCATCCGCACCCACTCGAGCTCGCGCGCGAGCGTGCGGCGCCGCGCCGACTCCTGCTTCTCCTCGGCGGCGAGGCGTGCCTGCTTCTGCTCGAGCCACGAGGAGTAGTTCCCCTTGAACGGGATGCCGCGCCCGCGGTCGAGCTCGAGGATCCAGCCGGCGACGTTGTCGAGGAAGTAGCGGTCGTGCGTCACGGCTACGACCGTCCCGCGGTACTCGGCGAGGAAGCGCTCGAGCCAGGCGACCGACTCGGCGTCGAGGTGGTTCGTCGGCTCGTCGAGAAGGAGCAGATCCGGCGACGAGAGCAGCAGCCGGCAGAGCGCGACGCGGCGTCGCTCCCCGCCCGAGAGCGTGGTCACGTCCTGGTCGCCGGGGGGCACGCGGAGCGCGTCCATCGCCCGGTCGAGCGTCGCGTCGAGGCTCCAGGCGTCATGCCGGTCGATCTGCTCCTGGACACGGCCCTGCTCCTCGAGCAGCGTGGCCATCTCCTCGTCGGACATCGGCTCGGCGAAGCGCAGCGACAGCTCGCCGAAGCGGTCGAGCAGCTCGCGGAGCGGGCGCACGCCGTCCTCCACGTTGCCGCGGACGTCCTTCCCCGGATCGAGCGCGGGCTCCTGCGGCAGCAGCCCGACCGCGGCGCCCGATGCCAGCTCGGCGATCCCGCTGGAGGGCTCCTCGAGCCCGGCCATGATCCGCAGCAGCGTCGACTTGCCGGCGCCGTTCGGCCCGAGGACGCCGATCTTCGCGCCGGGCAGGAACGACAGGGAGATGTTCGCCAGCACCTGGCGCTCCGGGCCGTAGAACTTGTCCGCCCGGTACATCGTGAAGACGTAGTCGCTCATCGCGCCCGACGATAGCCGGAGTACTCTTTGCGGCCGTGCCGCCGCTCTATTTCGAGGACTTCGAGCCCGGCCGGACGTTCGAGCTCGGGAGCAGGACGGTGACCGAGGAGGAGATCGTCTCCTTCGCGCGCGAGTGGGATCCGCAGCCGTTCCACGTCGACGCTGAGGCGGCAGCCGGGTCGGCGTTCGGCGGTCTGATCGCCAGCGGCTGGCACACCGGCGCGCTCTGGATGCGCCTCTACGTCGACGCGGTGCTCGCCGGCGCCGACGCCATGGGCTCGCCGGGGGTCGAAGAGCTGCGCTGGCTGGCTCCGGTGCGTCCCGGCGACACGCTGCGCGCGCGGCTCACCGTGCTCGAGGCGACGCCGTCGGAGCGGAACGCCGGGCGCGGGACGATCCGCTCGCGCGCGGAGATGCTGAACCAGGACGGCGTGACCGTCATGACGATGGTCGCGCGCGGCCACTTCGGCAGGCGCCCGGCGGTCGAGCCGCCTGGAGCTGCTTCCTGAGCGCATGCCGAACACGCCGCGGACGACCTGGCGCTGGAGCGCCTTGCCCTGGCGCGAGCGCACGATCTTGGACAGCGGGTTCGATTCCCGCCGCCTCCACTTTTTCGGACATTGCGCAAACCGCCGGCGTGACGAGCCGGTAGGCCGGCAGGATCTCGGCTCGGCCGTTGACGCGGAGCTCTTCGATCAGTAGCCGTAGGAGGGCTTTCGCTTTCTGCGGGTGGGCTTCGGCGATGACGTGTTCGAGCAGGTCAGCGATACCGGCGAGTTCTGCGGCCGCGGGCGCTTGTGTCGCCTCGTCGGGCGCCTGCAGCGAGAGTTCGGCGTCTTGCGCGCGGAGGTCGTCGAGGCGCGCCTGCAGGCGCGTGAGCCGCGCTTCGCAGCGCTCCGGTGAGAGCTTGCCTTGCTCGAAGGCCTCGTAGTAGCGCTCCAGCGCCTGCTCGCCCGTGTGATCTCGGCGGCGATCGACGCGAGGCGCTGCTCGAACTCGGGGCGGCGCCGCTCGGCCTCGGCCTGCGCCTTCGCGAGCGCGTCGCCGATCACCTGCTCGTCACGGTAGAGGGAGGCGAGTTGGTG
>JBOHAW010000316.1:0-19415 GCA_050697975.1 Gaiellaceae bacterium | reverse complement strand
CGGCGGCCGCGTTCGTCTCCTGCGCCGGCGCGGCCAGCGCGACGGCAAGCAGCAGGCCGGCGGCCGCGAGCACGCCAACACCGGGCGTCAGCGCTGGTCGACGACTTCGCACCGCAGAGCCTCCTAGAACTGGCTGGCCGACCAGGTGCGCAGGCCCAGCCGCCTCGCCAGGGGGTTGTACGCCGAGACGAAGCTCCGCTTCGCGGCTGTGGCTTGCCGGTCGTGGCGCTGCGCCAGGCCGAAGTCCGCGTTCCGCCTCGTCGAGCAGCGCGGCTGGGTCTGAAGGTAGCGCAGCCAGGCTTCGTACGCACGGTCGGCGGCGATCGAATTGCTGAGCGCGCGCCGCAGCCGCGCGAGGATCTGGGCGGCCTGCGCCGTGGGCGCCGGCTGCGCATTCAGTCGAGCCAGGATGCCCTCGCGGTTGCGCGTAACGGCCGCGACCTGGACGCCTGCCGCGCGCGGGGACAGAGAGCAGTTGAAGACACCGGTCAGCGCACTCCTGAGCCTCGTCCGTCCGCTCGCCAGCTGTCTGAGGTGAGTCTCGATCCGGCCGCCGAAGGTCCTGAGCGCGGAAGTGGCCGACGCCGCGCGTGTGCCGGGGAAGACCACGTCGACGGGCTTGTTGCTCATGTGCCGCACCGCCGCCGACGCGTTCCCGAGCTGTCCCGTGCTGTTGTAGCCCCAGCACTTGACCGTGCCTCGGCTCATGAGCGCACAGGTGTGGGCCTGGCCGGCCGCGATCGACGTGACGCCGCTCCCGAGGCCGACGACGTCGACCGGCGTCGTTGGCCCGAGGTCGCCTTGCGAGCCGTTCCCGACCTGGCCGTGCCGGTTGAAGCCCCAGCACCTGACGCCCCCGCCGCTCGTGAGGGCACAGGTGTGGTTCTGGCCGCCGGTGAATGCGGTGATGCCGCCGGCAAGGCCGACGACGTCCACCGGCGTGCGCGTGGCGCCGCCGCGGAAGCCGCCTCCGACCTCGCCCCAGTAGTTCCGACCCCAGCACTTGCCACCGCCCACGCCCGTGACAGCGCAGGCATGGGCGAAGCCTGACGCGATCGCCCTGACCCCGCTCGCCAGCCCGGTGACATCGACGGGCGTGGGCGTGCAGCAGCCGCGCACGGCATCGTTCCCGGGGTTGCCGCCCCAACACTTCACACCGCCCCCGCTCATGAGCGCGCAGGTGTTGCCGGCACCCGCGGCGATTGCCCTGACCCCGCTCCCGAGGCCGGTGACGTCGACGGGGGTGGGGCTTGAAGTCCTCGAACCGTTCCCAAGACCTCCGTTGGCGTTGTTGCCCCAGCACTTCACTCCGCCCGCGCCCGTAATGGCGCAGGTGTGCTGGTGGCCCGCGGCGATCGCGCTGATCCCGCTCGTGAGCCCTTTGACATCGAGCGGAGTGTTCAACTGATAGACCGTCGAGCCGCTCCCCACCTGGCCCGACGAGTTCCAGCCCCAGCACTTGACGCCGCCGCGGCTGGTGAGCGCGCACGTGTGGCCGAAGCCCACGGCGATCGCCTTGACCCCGCTCCTGAGACCGGTGACGTCGACCGGGGTCGCGCCCCCATACCCGGTTTTCTTGCCGTCGCCGAGCTGTCCCTGGACGTTGTAGCCCCAGCACTTGACGCCGCCGCCGCTCGTGCGCGCGCAGGTATGGCCGGCGCCCGCGCCGATCTGCGTGATACGCGGCGGAGTAGGCGCTCCGCTTGCAACCGACGTGCCGGCGGCCGCCTGCGCGGCCAACGCCGACGCGATTATGAGAGTCCATCGCCGCATGTCTCAGCCGGGGAAGGGCATCCCGCTGACGATCTCGCCGTCGGCGTCGACGTGGGCGACGTAGTCGTCGAGCTCGCCGGTGGCGAGATCCTTGTACTTGCACATGTACACCTGCGTGTTCGGCATCGCGAGGAGGGAGTCCGTCTCCTTCTTGCAGTCCGTGATCTCGAGCTTTGCCTTTTCAGACAGCTCCCCCTCCAGGGACGATCCGCTGCCGCCTCCACAGCCGCCGGTCACGATCGCGATGGCAGTCGCGACGAGGGCCGCGCCGGTTGCCGCACGTCCTTGCCGAGTGCCCATCTCGCCCTCCTTCTTCCGTGTCTGCGGCGCCTGGTTGGGCCGCGTCCGTGGCATGGGGACGAGCATGGACGTCGCTGCTCAACAGGCCGTCAAGGTTCGATCAACGCCGACGGCTCTCGGTCCTTGTCGCTCGACAAGGATCGCGCTAGCGTGGGCTTTCGGATGACTGCGGCAGCGGTGGAATACCGCATGCTCGGGCCTATCGAGGTCCTTGCCGGGGAGCGCCCGGTATCGCTCGGTGGGCGGGTGCAGCGAGGCCTGCTGGGAGCCCTGCTGCTGCATGCGAACCAGCCGGTCTCGACAGATCGGCTCGTGGACGCGGTGTGGGGGGAGGCGGCGCCGCCGACGGCCGCCCATGCCGTGAGCGTGTACGTCTCCAGGCTCCGGAAGGAGCTCGGCGCCGAAGCGATCGCACACACGCCGACCGGCTACATGCTTCGAGTCGAGCCCGGCCGGCTCGACCTCGAACGCTTCGAGGAGCTCGTCTGGCAGGCGCGGCAAGAGCTGGCGGGGAACGACCCTGAGCGCGCCCGTCAGCTGCTCGACGAGGCTGTCGCCCTCTGGCGCGGCCCAGCACTTGCCGACCTCTCACTCGAGGACTACGCGCGGGCCCATGTCGCGCGGCTCGATGAGCTCAGGCTGGCCGCGATCGCGGCGCGAGCGGAGGCGATGCTCGCGCTGGGCAGGGCGCTCGAGGTCGTGCCCGAGCTCGAGGCGCTCACCGTGGATCACCCGCACGACGAGCGCCTCGCCGGCCTGCTCATGCTCGCGCTCTACCGCGCGGGCCGTCAGGCGGACGCGCTTGCTTGCTACCAGGCGACCCGATCGCGGCTGTCCGAGGAGTTCGGCATCGAACCCTCCCAGTCCCTACAGGACCTCGAGCGGAAGGTTCTCGCGCAGGACGCCTCGCTCTCGCTGGAGCCCGACGAGAGCGAGCCGATCCGCTCGGTCGTCGCCCTGCCTTGGCGACTCGGGCAGCTCCAGTGCATCGCCGAGCTGACCGAGCCGTTCGGCCGCTCGCGGAACCCGCACGAGGTGATCCTCGCCTGGATCGAGAAGCCGGCGCCGGCCGACGCGGCCTCGAGCGCTCTGGTCGAGGCGACCGCGCTGCTGGCGCGGCTGCGGGCCGAGTTCGTCGATCGCGGCGCGCGCGCCCGGGTGGCCGCGTTCACCAGCGCCGATCGGGCAGAGGACGTCTTGCGCCTCGCGCGGCGCCCCGAGGTCGATCTGCTCCTCCTCGGAGCTGACCTCTCGGATGCCGTCTCGGGCAGGTTCGGCCCCGAGCTCGTCAGCGTCCTCGCGGCGGCGCCATGCGATGTCGCGCTCTGGTTCGAGCGTGAGGACCGGCCGACGCTCACGAGCGACGGTCCGATCTTCGTGCCCTTCGGCGCGCTCGAGCACGACTGGGCGGCCCTCGAGCTCGCGGCCTGGCTGGCGGCCATAGACGGCCGACCGCTGCTCTTGCTGGGGAGCGCGGCCCACCCCAACGGCGGCGGGCGGGACGCGAGCCGGATGCTGGCCGACGCCGGCCTCCTGATCCAGCGTGCGAGCGGTGTCGTCGCCGAGCCCCGCCTGGTCGAGCCCGGACGGTCCGGCCTGCTCGAGGCAATCGGCGCCGGCGGCCTGGTCGTCTGCGGGCTCTCCGAGCGTTGGGCCTCGGAGGGACCGGGCGAGACGCGGCTCGAGCTGGCGCGCTCGGGCGCCTCTCCCGCCCTCTTCGTGCGCCGCGGCCGGAGGCCGAGCGGGCTCTCGCCGCCGGAGGGCCTGACGCTCTATCGCTGGTCGATGACCTCGGCCGTCCGGTGAGCGCGTCTGCTCTGCCGGCGGCCGGAAGGGCCGTCGCGGGCTACACGATCGAGGGCGTGCTCGGCCGCGGCGGCATGGCCGTCGTCTACCGAGCGACCCACCCCGCGCGCGGCGAGCCGGTCGCGCTCAAGCTCGTCGCACCGCACGTGCGCTGGGAGGACGACGTGCACGAGCGCTTCGCGCGCGAGGCGCGCCTGGCGGCGGCCGTCGAGCACCGCGGCATCCTCCCGGTCTACGAGACCGGCAGGCACGAGGGCCGGCCGTTCGTCGCGATGAAGCTCGAGCGCAGCGATCTCGGGCGCCTGCTGCGCGAGGACGGCCGGCTCACGCCGGCGCGCGCCGTGGCGCTGGTGTCCCAGATCGCCGCGGCCCTCGATGCCGCGCATGCGCACGCCCTTGTTCATCGCGACGTGAAGCCCTCGAACGTGCTGCTCGGTGAGGAGGAAGGCGAGGAGCGGGCGTACGTCGCCGACTTCGGCGTGGCGCGAGCGGCCTTCTCCGGCGTCGACCTACCAACGGGCGAGCTGGTCGGTACGATCGCGTACGCGTCGCCCGAGCAACTACGCGGCGAGCCGGTCGACCACCGGTCGGACGTCTACTCCCTCGGTTGCCTGCTCTACGAGTGCCTGACCGGCAGGCTCCCGTACGCGCGCCGGGACTCGCTCGCGATCGCCTGGGCGCACCTCCAGGACGAGCCTCCCCGGCCGAGCGAGCAGGTCCCCGCCGTCGCGCGAGGGCTCGACGACGTCGTGCGCCGCGCCCTCGCGAAGCAGCCGGAGTCGCGGTTCGGCTCGGCCGGCGAGTTGGCGGCCACGGCGCGGGCCGCCGTCGACGGCCCTTCGCGTCGGCATCGGCGAGCGAACCCCGTGCCCTCGGCCTTTCCGGCGGGCACCGTGACCCTCCTGGTCGCGGAGGGGATGGACGAGGACGCGCGGAGGACCGTCTACGCCGCCTGCTCGGCGCAGGGCGGGATCGTCGTCGAGGCGAAGCAGAGCAGCCTGCTCGCCGGGTTCGCCGAGGCGGAGGGAGCGCTCCAGGCCGTCGCCGCCTTGCCCGCCGGCGTCCGCATCGGCATCCACACGGGAACGCCGCACGCGACCTCCGCAGGCTACGTCGGGTCCGACGTGCGCCGCGCCGAAGGGATTGCCGCCGCCGCACACGGCGGGCAAGTCGTTGTCTCGTCTTCCACCGCGGACGTTGTCGACGCCGACCGGCTACGCCCGCTGGGCCTGCACCGCCTGGAGGACTTCCCCGAGCCCGTCGTGCTGTACCAGCTGGGCGAAGGCTCGTTCCCGCCGCTCAAGACGGCCGCGAACACGAACCTGCCCGTCCCGCGCACGAGCTTCGTCGGGCGCGAGCAGGATCTGCGCGAGGCGGATCTGCTGTTGCAGGAGACCCGGCTGCTGTCGGTGACCGGCCCCGGAGGAGCCGGCAAGACGCGGTTCGCGCTGGAGCTGGCGAGGCAGGCCCGCGAGGAGCTGTTCGCGGAGTACCAGGACGGCGTCTTCGTCTGCTTCCTCGCGTCGCTGCGCGACCCAGCACTCGTCCTCGCCACGGTCGCGCAGGCGCTCTCGGTGCCGGAGCAGCCCGGCGCGAGCGCTCTCGAGGCGCTGACTGCGCAGGTCGGCCGGAAGCGCATGCTGCTCGTGCTCGACAACGCCGAGCACCTGCTTCCGGCCCTGGCGGAGGACCTGTCGCAGCTCCTCGGCGGTTGCCCGGCGCTGACCCTGCTCGTCACCACGCGCGAGCGCCTCCGCGTTCCGGACGAGCACGCGTACGAGCTGCCGCCGCTCGCAGCGGACGAGAGCGTTGCGCTGTTCTGCGAGCGTGCGGCGTGCGAGCCCTCCGAACCGATCGCAGAGCTTTGCTCGCGCCTGGAGAGCCTGCCGCTGGCGATCGAGCTCGCCGCCGCCCGCATGTCGGTGCTCTCGCCGGAGCGGCTGCTGGAGCGCCTCGCCGGGCGGCTCGACCTGCTGAAGGCGGGCCGCGACGCCGATCCGCGCCAGCAGACGCTGCGGGCGACGATCGAGTGGAGTCATGACCTGCTCGCGCCCGAGGCGCAGAGGCTCTTCGCCCGGCTGTCGGTGTTCGCGGGCGGCTGCGCGCTCGAGGCGGCGGAGGCCGTCTGCGCCGCGGACCTCGACTCGCTCGAGTCGCTGCTCGACAAGAGCCTCCTTCGCCGCTCGGGCGACCGCTTCTGGATGCTCGAGACGATCCGCGAGTTCGCTGCCGAGCTGCTGGAACGATCGGAGGAGTCGGACGCGCTCGCGCGACGACATGCCGAGCACTTCACCGAGCTGGCAGAGCAGATCGGGCCCGACGCGCGCGGGCGAACGCTCACCGTGCTGGACGAGCTTACGCGAGAGTACCCGAACTTCCGGGCAGCCCTGCAGTGGACGGAAGCATCGGGGGAGTTCGACCTTCTCGCGCGGCTGAGCGGCGCGCTCGGCATGTACTGGTACAGCCGGGGACCGTACGCCGAGGCCCGCAGGTGGCTCGAGGCGGCACTTACGCACCAAGACTCGATCGACGATGCCCGAGTGGTTGCAAGCATCGCCCGAGGCCTGGGCGCGGTATCCAACCGGCAGGGCGACTACGCACTCGCGAGGGCGTCGGCCGAGTACGGGCTTGGACTCGCCCGCAGCGTCGGAGACAGGCACCTCGAATGCTCATGTCTCTATGGTCTCTGCCAGGCCGATCGTCACGTCGATGATCGGGTTGCGGCTCGAGAACACCTTGTCGAATGCCTCGAGCTTGCGCGCGAGGTCGGTGACGAGATCACGTTTGCTCGGGGCATGAACCTCCGAGGGCTCATCAATCTCGAGGACGGACGACTCACCGAGGCCGCGTCTGCCCTTCGGCAGAGCGTCACGATCGCAGATCGACTCGGGGAGATCGAGACCGCCATGATTGCAACGGCCAATTTCGGCCTCGTCGAGCTGCAGACAGGGCGCACTCGATCAGCGGCGGCCCGCTTTCGCGAGAGCCTGCGGGCCGCCGAGGAGATGGGCCACGCCTACCTCCAGGCGCAGTTCGTCGGCTACCTGGCTCTGGTTGCGGATCGTGACGGTGACCCACGCCGGGCAGCGGTCCTGTTTGGCGTCGGCTCGGTCCTCCTCGAGGCAGGCGGCGGCGCTCTGGATCCCTACGCAATCGTTCTCGAGGAAGAGACCCGCGCCGCAGTCTGGGAACAGCTCGGAGAAGAGGCTGCGGCGGGGGCCTTTGCAGCCGGCGCAGCCCTCGGGCAGGACGAGGCTCTCGCCTACGCGCTCGCGGAGCCCAACTAGCCGTGCCGCGCGCGTTGTAAGCGTGCTGAGATAGACAGCACGCCCCGCAACGCCGCACTGCGGCATTCGCGAGCACCAATGGGGCAGCGCATACAACGCAGCGGACGACGACGAGACCGACGAGGAGGCGCTCGACGAGGCAGCGTGGCAAACCCGTCTGCCTCATCTACAAACCTAGATAACAGGCGAGGCACATATGCATCATCCGATGCTGCGGTTTCTCGGGCAGCAACGCGGGCCCGTCGCGAGTGTACGAGGCCTTGCGTCTGTTTCTGTCTATTGCGGTGACCGCGAGTCGGGCTGGGAGCGCGGGCTGGCTTAGCGTTCGCGTACCGGGTCATAGCATCGGGATGATGCATCTGTGTCTCTCCTGCTATCGAGGCTAGTAGCTGCCGTGAGCGGGAGGCCAGACGGAGCGAGTCAGCGCTCGATGCCGCGGACGAGGGTGCGCTCAAGCTCCGCGAGCGTGCGGAGCTGCCGCAGGGCCTGGACGTCCTGTTCGCGGCCGAGAGCGGCGAGCATGCGCGCGAGGTCGGCGATGGAGGCAGTTCGAGGACGGAGGCCTCGGCCGATCGGCTCGCGGGTCGCCGCCCGACGCAGGTCGTCGTAGCCGCCGCGGGTGCCGGCCGGCTCAGGGACGATCTTCAACTCGCCGGCGCCTGTTTGGAGCTCGAGCACCGGACCGCGGGCGAGGTCGCGGTCGAGCTCCGGCCGCTCGCTCTTCACGGGGAGGCGGGCGTCGAGGTCGTCGATCGCGATGGCGAGTCGCCGCAGGTTCTCTGCCCTCGTCGACGGCGCGAAGTCGAGTCCATGGGTGAGTTCCTCGGTTCCGTGGATAACGCGGGCGAAGCCGCCGATCATGACGTAGACGACCCGTTGACGCTCGAGCGCGGTCAAAATCGCGTAGGGGTCGAACCGTGGCGGCGTGGCGCTCACGCCTCCCCGGCCCGCCTTGACCCGCGTCCGGAGAAACCGCTGTACCCGCCGCTCGGGCGAGAGCAGGGCGTTCTTCTCAAGCCGCTCACGGCCTGCGCGCTCGTAGGGAACCAGCTCGAGCGGCAGGTCGAAGCCGCAGGCGCGCACGAGCTCGACCACCGTCTCGATGCTGGGGGCGACCGTGCCCTGCTCCCAACGGGCAATCACTGCGCGGTCGCGGCCCGTTCGCTCCGCGAGCTCGTACTGGGTCAGGCCGCCGCGCAACCGCGCTTCCCGGATCAGGTCGCCGCTCAGCATCAGCCTCACTATTACGCACGAGGCGCGTTCGATCATGTGTTGCTGATATGCTTCCATACCATTCCGTGCCACACCGACGCATTGGGAGTTGTCATGGCACGCGCTCGCCCAGTCCGAACCACGAGTCCCGGCCAGATGACGCTCGGCGACTGGGCCGGGATCGTCAGTGCGAGTGCCGGCGCGCGAGGGTCTGCGAATCGCGAAGAGGCGAGCCTTGACGGTCCCGCCTCGCTGGGCGCTGCGAGGGCAGGCGGTGACACCCGGAATGCTGGCGCGGATACGGCGGGCGAGCGGGCAGTCCGGCATCCGTGCGTGGCGACTGAGCTCCTCGCAACGCCGGAAGCGCTCCTCACACGCACCCACCTGCGCGAGCTCGGGCTCGAGCGCCGTGCGGTCGATGCCGTCTTCCGAGCGCTCCCGGTCGTGGCGTTCCCCGGCTACTCGCGCCCGATGGTGCGCGCCCAGGACTACATCGAGCTCGTCGAGCGCTACACCTTCCGTGACGATCGAGTTCGTCCGATGGCGCGAGCGTCATGAGCCCAGGACGACCCGGAGCGAGGCTCATGACCAGGGCCCAGATCGAGCGTGAGGAGGCGAACCGTGCCCGGTAGCTGGATCGTGACGCGCGCGACGAGAGAGGGCGGAAAGCGCTATCTCGTCCGCTACCGCCTCGGCGGGCGCGAGAGTGCGCAGCGCTACGCGGGCAGTTTCCGCACGCGCGCCGAGGCGCTGGAGCGACGCCGCTGGCTAGATGGCGAGCTCGCCGCGATGCGCGTCCCCGATCTCTCTACGCACGACCGCGACCCGGTTCGGGCACCGACGCTCGCGGACGCCGTAGCGGCCTATCGCGCCTCCAGGATCGACATCGCCGAGGCGACGCGCGTGAACATCGGCACCTCACTCAACCTGATCGCCCGCGCGCTCGATACCGCACGTCGGCTCGACGCGTTCGCCGCAGGAGATCGCCGATGCGGTCGTGCGACTCCAGGCGTCCGGCTACAAGCGCGAGACGATCCGCAAGGCGGTCACGCATCTCGCGTGCGTGTTCGACTTCGCCGAGGTCGAGCCCAATCCGGTCCGCGACAAGCTGCGGGTCCGTCTTCCCCGTGGCGAGGTTCGGGAGCCCGAGCCGCCGAGCGCCGAACACGTCGAGGCCGCGTATCGGCTGCTGCCATCGAAGCATCGCCTTGCCCTGCTTTGGCTCGACTGGTCCGGCGCCCGGGTCTCGAGCGTCGACACGACCACAATCGGCGACTACGACGAGCCTCTCCGTCGCGTCCGCCTGCGCGCCGCTGCCTCCAAGACCCGGCGCGCCCTCTGGGTCGACCTCCCGGACGCGCTCGCCGAGGCGATCGAGCGGACGCTACCTCCGCGCGAGGATCGCGACCCGGAAGCCAGGCTGTTTCCGTCGAGCGGCGCCGACGCGATCCGGACGAGCATCGCGAAGGCATGCCGCGCCGCCGGTGTGCCGCTGTGGTCGCCGCACGACCTCCGCCATCGACGGATCAGCCTACTGCATCGGCAAGGGCGTACGTGGGCCGAGATTGGCGCGCTCGTGGGACAGCGCTCACTGAAGGTGACGAGCGACACCTACACGCACGTGCTGATCGACAGCCGCGAGCTCGATTACGCGGCGCTGCTTGTGCGGCCGTAGTACAAACCGATCAGGTCACGTCGAGGTACTTGCGCAACGCCTTGCGGATCACCGACGAAGTCGTCTCCTTGTCGCGTTGCGCCCGCTGGGCGAGCGCCTCACGCAGCTCGGGATCGAGCCGTACAGACTCGACGCTCGCCGCGGCCGAGCCGATTGGTGGGCGGCCACCGCGGCGTCGCAGCATCTCGTCGACGTCGTAGCCGGCCTCGGCGTTGTCGGCCAGCTCAGCGACGAGCTCGTCCGTAATGGGCACGCCGCTCGCCATCTTGCCGTACGTCTTCTTTGCCATCTCAGCCGTCCGGCAGCAGCCGTTTGTACTTCGGTCGCATCCTCATCGCGTGGATCACCAACTCCGAGCCGTCGTCGCGCACAATCGTGACGACCTCCAAACAGGTCGGCGCTCCGAGACGGGCCGAGGTAGAGCCGGGTGTCGTCGTCTTGGTCTTCTATCGCCATCGCATGTTCCATCGCGTGCTCGATGTCCTCGTCGGCGATGCCGTGCTTGCGCGCCGACGGGTGAATCTCCACTTAGGAATCGTACTACGAAACCACTCTGCGACATCGATCCCCCGCATGGCCGCGACGCGCCGGTCTGCTCATCTGTGCCGTTTGAGCTCGCCGCGTGCGCGCACCGGTGCGTGCACGGGACAAAGTAGAGTGCCTGTTTCCAGGCGGGTTCGAATCCCGCTGGGGGCACCAGGGCGGTTAGCTCAGCTGGGAGAGCACCTGGTTTACACCCAGGGGGTCGGCGGTTCGAGCCCGTCACCGCCCATCTCGAGCGGACATGTCCAGGGTCAGACCCCGGACATGTCCGCCCCTGGGGAATCGCGCGGCGCTCGGACCCGTTCTCGTAGTAGGTATATTTTCTGTAGCTACTGCGACGAATGGAGCGCCACCTGTGAGCACCCTCTTGCTCGTCCCCCTGGAGGACATCGTCGTCTTCCCCAACATGAGCGTCACCCTGACCGTCGACGTCGGCGTCGAGGAGCGAGTCCTGCTCGTTCCGCGTCACGAGAACGCCTACGCGAGGGTCGGCACCGTCGCCGAGGTCGGCGACCGCGTGCGGCTGCCCGGCGGCGTTCAGGCCGTCTCCGTCGACGGTCTCCACCGCGCCCTCGCCGGCGCCGCGCACACCGACCCGCGCGGCCGGCTGCGCGTCGAGGTCGAGGAGCGCGTCGACGACGAGCCTTCCGACGGCCGCGTCCGCGAGCTCGAGCGCGAGTACCGTGCCGTCGTCGCGGAGATCCTCGAGCTGCGCGGCGACGACGGTCGCATCGCTTCCTTCGTCCGCTCGATCACCGAGCCTGGGGCACTCGCCGACACGGCCGGCTACTCGCCCGACCTCACCTTCGAGCAGAAGGTCGAGCTGCTCGAGACGCTGGACGTACGCGAGCGGCTGGAGCTCGCAGTCCGCCTCCAGCGCGAGCGCCTCGCCGAGATGGAGGTGCGCAAGCGCATCCGCGAGGACGTCGAGTCGGGCGCCCAGCGCCAGCAGCGCGAATACATCCTGCGCAAGCAGATGGAGTCGATCCGGAAGGAGCTCGGCGAGGACGATGGCTCGGTCCTCGACGAGTACCGGACGAAGATCGAGGAGGCCGGGATGCCCGACGAGGTGCGCGAGCAGGCGGAGCGCGAGCTCGGCCGGCTCGAGCGCATGGGCGAGCAGGGCGGCGAGGCCTCGATGATCCGCACGTACCTGGACTGGTTGCTCGCGGTGCCGTGGGCGAAGCGGTCCGAGGAACGGCTCGACCCCGTAAACGCACGCGAGGTCCTCGACACCGACCACGCCGGTCTCGAGGACGTCAAGGACCGCGTCGTCGAGTACCTGGCCGTGCGCAAGCTGCGGCAGGAGCGGGGCATTGCCGAAGACCGGCGATCGGGCGCGATCCTGACCCTGATCGGCCCGCCGGGAACCGGCAAGACGTCGATCGGCGAGTCGATCGCGCGCGCGCTCGGACGCGAGTTCGTGCGCATGTCGCTCGGCGGCGTGCGCGACGAAGCCGAGATCCGCGGCCACCGGCGCACGTACATCGGCGCGCTGCCCGGTCGCCTCGTCCGCGCGCTCCGGGACGCCGGGACGATGAACCCCGTGATCATGCTCGACGAGGTGGACAAGGTCGGCGCCGATTGGCGCGGCGACCCGTCGGCGGCGCTGCTCGAGGTGCTCGATCCGGCACAGAACCACTCCTTCCGCGACCACTACCTCGACGTCGAGCTCGATCTCTCCGAGGTCGTGTTCATCGCCACCGCGAACGTCACCGAGACGATTCCGGGCCCGCTGCTCGATCGCATGGAGGTGATCCGATTCGACGGCTACGCGGTCGACGAGAAGCTCGCGATCGCCCGCGGCTACCTGTGGCCGCGCCAGCGCGAGCGCAACGGCCTGCTCGAGGACGAGGTCGCGATCGACGACTTCCTGCTCGAGACGGTCGTGTCCGAGTACACGCGCGAGGCGGGCGTGCGCCAGCTCGAGCGTGAGCTGGGCACGATCCTCCGCAAGACCGCGACGCGCATCGCCTCCGAACAGGCACAGGCGCCGGTCGCGATCGACCTCGAGGCGGTGCGCGACGCCCTCGGGCGGCAGCGCTTCTACCAGGAGGCGGCCGAGCGGACAGCCGTGCCCGGCGTGGCCACGGGACTCGCGGTCACGGGCACAGGCGGCGACGTGCTCTTCGTCGAGGCAACCGGCATGAAGACCGCCGACGAGGGGCTCGTGCTGACCGGCCAGCTCGGCGACGTGATGAAGGAGTCGGCGCGCATCGCGCTCTCCTACGTGCGCGCCCATGCCCCCGACCTCGGCATCGACGAGGGCAGCTTCGAGGAGCGCACGTTCCACGTGCACGTGCCGGCCGGAGCGATCCCGAAGGACGGCCCGAGCGCAGGCATCACGATGGCGACCGCCCTCGCGTCGCTGCTCTCGGGCCGGCCGGTCCGGCACACGGTCGGCATGACCGGCGAGGTCACGCTCCAGGGCCGCGTCCTCCCGATCGGCGGCCTGAAGCAGAAGGTGCTCGCCGCACACGCGGCCGGTCTCACCGACGTGATCATCCCGGAGCGCAACCGCGCCGACCTGGACGACGTTCCCGCCGACGTGCGGGAGCGGATGAGCTTCCACCCGGTGATGAGCCTCGGCGAAGTGCTCGACCTCGCCCTCGAGCCTGCGCATGACGTCGCATCGCTGTCGTAAGTGCGCTCCGGTGCCCGAGGAGGTGCGGCAGGCCGCCGACCTCCTCGGGCGCCGCTCGATGCTGACGATCGTCTGGGCGTCGCACGCCGGCGCCGTGCGCTTCAACGAGTTTCGCCAGGCGGTCGGCGCGATCCCCCCGCGTACGCTCGTGACGAGGCTGACGGAGCTCGAGGAGGCAGGCATCCTCGAGCGGACTGTCGTCGACGCGCGGCCGCCGCGCGTCGAATACCGCCTCACCGAGGAAGGCCGGCGCCTGAGGAGCATGATCGACGCGCTCGCCCGCTGGGCGGACTCGCGGCCTTGACGGCCTAGACGCGCTAGGCATAGACTGTCTAGGTATGAAGAACGACTCGGTTCGCGGGCGCCTCGACCTGCTCGTGCTGGCCGTCCTCGCCGGAGGTCCGGCGCACGGCTACCGGGTGATCCAGGAGCTGCGCCGCCGCAGCGAGGGCACGTTCGATCTGCCGGAGGGCACCGTGTATCCGGCTCTGCACCGACTGGAGCGGACGGGCCTGCTCACCAGCACCTGGTCGCCGGGGCCAGCCCGTCGCCGGCGCGTGTACCGGCTCACTCCGGGCGGCCGCTCGGCGCTCGAGCAGGAGCGGAGCGAGTGGGTCCTGCTCGCGCGCGCCGTCGCCGCCGTGCTCGAGGGGGCGGCGTGACGGCGATCGACGCCTACCGCGAGGAGCTGCGCGGCCGGCTCGGCGGCGATCCGCTCTTTCGCCGCCGTGTGCTCGCCGAGGTCGAGGATCACCTGCGCGAGGCGGCGGAACGCCACGGCGAGGAGGAGGCGGTCGCCCGCTTCGGCCCGACCGCCCAGATCGCGCGCGAGCTCGCTCCCATGCGCGCCGCGGGCGCCGCGCGTCTCGCCGTTCTCGTCCTGCTGCTCGCTCTTGGCGGTTTCGTGGCCGCGTATCTCGCGGGCGAGAATACGAGCCCGCCCGCCCCGTGGCCGACCGAGGACGCGACGCCCGACTACCTGGAGTGGAAGACGAGCGCCGCCACCTGGGCGTTCGTGCTCGCGGTCGGCGGCGCGGCCGTCGCGCTCGTGCTCGAAGGCCTCACGCGCGTGCGCCTGCTGGCGGCGGCGGTCTCGACGCTCGCGCTCGCGACCGCCTCGGTGCTGGCGGCCGTCGGCGGCCTGCAGCGCGTCGCGCTCTATCACGACCTCGGGGTGGAGGGGACGCCGTCAACGGCTCTGACGGTGCTGGGAGCGCTGTACCTGCTCGGTGTCGCCGCGGTCCCGGCCGGCGCCCTCGCCTGGGCCGCGGCGCAGCGCGCCTCGCGGCGCTAGAGGTCCGCTCGGAACGTGTCGCAGTCGTCCGGCTCGCCGCTTCGGTAGCCGACCGTGAACCAGCGGCCGCGCTGCTCCGACGAGCCGTGCGTCCAGGTCTCCGAATTCACCTGACCCTGGGTGCGGGACTGGATGCGGTCGTCGCCGACCGCCGCGGCCGCATCGAGCGCGTCGGCGAGGTCGGCCTGCGTCGGCTGGGTGAGGAACCCCGTTTCGACGGCGTTCGCCGCCCAGACGCCCGCGAAGCAGTCCGCCTGCAGCTCCGAGCGCACGGCGGCGCTCTCCGGGCCCTGCCGGTCGCCGGCGACCCGGTCGAGCGTCCCGACCAGGTTCTGGACGTGGTGGCCGTACTCGTGCGCCAGGACGTACGCCTGCGCAAATGGGCCTCCCTCGGCGCCGAGGCGCGAGCGCAGGTCGTCGAAGAAGCCGAGGTCGATGTAGACGTGCTGGTCGCGAGGGCAGTAGAACGGTCCGACGGCGCTCGAGGCGGCGCCGCACCCGGTGGAGATCTGGCCGTCGAAGAAGGTCGTGCGGGCGAGCTCGTACCTGGATCCGTCGCGCGCGAACTCGTCAGTCCAGTAGCGCTGGATGCTGTTGACGAACCCGACGATGCGGCAGTCCTCCTTGGCGTTCGCGTCCGCGCCCGTCTGGCAATCCGCGAGGGCCTCGCTCTGCGGCGCACCCCGCAGGTTGCCGCCGGCCGTCTGGTCGATGAGATCGTCGAGCGCGCTGCCGCCCCCGCCCCCGAGCGCGCTCAGGAGCAGGTAGATGACGATTCCCGCGACGCCCAGACCGCCGCCGCCGACGGCGATCGGCCCGCCCATCCGGCGGCCGCGGACGTCCTCGACCTGCGAGGTGTCCAGACGGGCGCCGCGTCGGAAGGGCATGCCGCCCAGCGTTCCCGCTCGGCCGGGTTCTAGTCTCGCGTCGCCGCCACCGCCTCGCGCGCCTCGCGCTCGTACGGGTTGTCCCGGTAGCGCGTCGTCGCGTAGGCGAGCAGCATGTGCCACCGCCGTTGCTGGCCCTGCCAGATGTGGCAGAGCTCGTGCGTGAGCAGGTCGTCGGACGCGCAGGGATGACCTTGTGGCTCAGAGCCACAAGGTGCGCGTTTGAGCAGGATCGTGCGCCAGAGCGCGTAGCCCCCGTACCGGCGTATGCGCGGAAGACGGAAGAAGAGCGGAGCTCGCACGAGCCGCACGCGGTCGAGGCGAACGGGCTCGGGGTAGAGCGCGAGCCGGTCGAGCCGGGCCTTCGCTCGCCGGAGCGCCGGTTCCTCGGGGCTCACCCCAGGGGGTTCGGACGAGCGAGGAGCATGACCGCGCCGCCCGCCTGGACCTGCTGGAACTGGTACAGGAAGAGGCGGTTTCCGGTCAGCTGCTCGATGATCAGGCTCTCGCGCGTGTCCAGCTCGGCCGCCTGCGGCGGGTTGGCCGACAGGAGGGTGCGGCGCAGCGGCTGCTCGAGCTGGTTTCGCAACGCGCTCTTCTCGAAGAACAGCGCCACCGCCGCGTCGTCGCTCGTATCGTCGGTGTCGCCGAGGTTCGGGGGCAGCAGGGCGATCACGGTGTCGATGTCGTCGCCGTACTTGAAGGTGTACAGCGCGAGCTCGAGCGCCTCCCGGCGCAGGACCTGGAGTCGCTCCGGGGTCGGCGTTCCCCCGCCGACCGAACAGCGGTCGCCCTGGCCGCACAGCTGGTACATCCGGCTCTCGCCGATGTCGACGTTGCGAAATCCGTTGGCGTCGCCTCGGGGATCGTCCTGGATCACGACGCTGCGGATCGCCAGCTCGGTGTCGCCGTCGCTGATCGTCGGCGGTCCGGGGACGACGAGGACGAGCGGGTTGCCCGACGGAAGGCGGTAGCGGCCGGCGACGTAGTTGGCGATCTGGCTGTCGAACGTGGCCTGCGAGCCCACCGGGCGCCACGTCGACCACAGGTCCGACTGTTTGGCCGGACGGTCGAGGACGACGAAGGCGCTGCCGATGCCGGCGCCCGCGAGGATCGCGAGCGCGAGGTAGGCGAGCCCGAAGCGGTAGCGGTAGACGCCCTGCCGCTGTCGGACCGGCTCCACGAGCGCCGCCGCCTCCTCCTCGCGGCGGAGCGCTAGATCCTCGGCCACGTCTTCTCCTCGAGCAGGTCGATGGTCGGGATCTCGAGCTTCGACTGCTCGAGGAGCTCGATGAGCTCGTTGCCGTAGAGCTCCTTGCGCTCGACGAGCGTGTCGGCGATCTTCTCGACCGCGTCGCGGTTGTGCGCCATCAGGTGGTGGGCCTTCACGTACGCCTGGCCGAGGATCTGCGCCGCGAGCTTGCGCTTGTAGGGATCGGAGAGGACGCCGGCGATCGGATCCTGGTTCATCGGGCCCCCACCGGACGTGCGGTTCATGATCTGGAGGCCGATCTCCTCGAACCGCTTCATGAGGCGCTCGCGCGTCTCCTCCTCGGTCTCGTCGGCGAAGGTCCGGTTGAGCTCGATCCGCTCCGGACCCATCGCGGAGGCGCCGACCATGAGCGCGGCCTGCGCGGTGGCGCTCATGACGTCGCCGCCGACGCCGTTCGCGTTCTCGCCGTAGAACACGCGCTCGGCCGCCATCGCGCCGAGCCCCCAGACGAGACGCGCCATCTCCTCGTGGCGCCAGGAGCTGAAGCGCTCTTCCTTCTGCAGCGCCTGGTGGTGCCCGAGCGAGCCGGCGCGCATGCGGATCGAGATGCGCGTCGACTCGGCGTCCTTCATGTAGGCGTGCGAGGCGACAGCGTGGCCGGCCTCGTGGATGGCGACGGCCCGCGTCTCGTCCTTGATGTACTCCACTCCGACCGCGGTGCCCGACTCGATCGTGGTCATCGCCTCGACGATGTCCTCCCAGCCGAACCGCTCGCGTCCCGAGTGGTGGGCGATCGTGAGCGCCATCGAGCAGACCTGGTCGATCATCGCCGGCGAGTAGCCGTTCGTGACCCGCGCGAGCTCGTCGCGCCGCTCGGGCCGGTCGAGGTCCTCGGAGTGCGCGACCCTGTTGATGTAGAGGTCGAAGACGTCCAGCCGGTCCTGCTTCGTGGGCGTCCGGAACCAGACGTGGCGGCCCAGGCGGCCGGGGCGGATCAGCGCCGGGTCGAGGCTCTGGATCGGCACGTTCGTCGCGCCGATGAAGTAGATCTGCTCCGACCGCGGGCGCGGCGGGCGCAGCCGCAGTCGGATCGGCCCGATCCGGCGCGGGATCACGTACGTCGCGTCGAGGAAGGTATTGACGCGGTTGGTGAACACGCGCTTGGTGAACGGCGGGTTGTCGATCCCGTCCATCACGACGAGCAGCTGGTTCAGCGCGAGGCTCCCCATCCCACCCATGCCGGGGAACATGAAGCCGGCGACCGAGCCGAGCCGCTGGGCCAGGCCCGAGTAGGGGGCCGGCGAGGCAGGCGCGCGCTCCGCGAACATCCGCTCGCGCCAGGCGCGCGTCTCGAGGATCATGTCGCCGGTCGGATTCAGCGCGCCGGACGGGCCGAAGAACAGGTGGTCGTGCAGGTTCGCGGGGGTGAAACCGCCCGGAGCGCCACCCGCGCCGCCCTGGAGCGCCTGGCGCCGCATGCCGACGGCGTCGATCTCGTCGATGAAGACGATGCACTGGCCGCCCCACTTGGCCGCGAGCTTCTTCGCCTTGCGGGCGAGGTAGCGCACGAGGATCGCGTCGATGCCGATGAACGTGGAAGCGAAGCCCGAGCCCGGGATGGAGACGAACGGCGAGTTGAACCCGGTCGCGATCGCCTTGGCGAGCATCGTCTTGCCCGTGCCGGGAGCGCCGAGGAAGAGCAGGCCGCGCTCGCGCTTTCCGCCCGACTGCTCGAACGCCTCCCCCGACTGCCAGAGCGCGACGACGCGCCGCACCTCCTCCTTCGCCTCGGCCTGGCCGCGCACGTCGCCCAGCTTGACGCCCCACTCGGCGTCGCCCGGCTCGTAGCCGCGGATCTGGGTGATGCCCATCGCGAGCAGCGGCCCGAACAGGATCCCGAAGTTGGCGATGAAGAGGAAGAAGACGAAGACCATCTGCATCCACAGCGTCGGCTGGCTGAGGATGAACCCGGCCTTCTCGCCGAGCCAGCCGAACGTCCCGAACCAGGACGTCCCGGCCGGAACGGCGGTCAGCCAGAGCAGCGTGACCGCGAAGAGCAGGAAGACGCCGAGGCGGTACTTCTTCCGCCAGTACCAGGCGCGGCGCCGGTTGACGACGTCCTCCTCGCGAAGCTGCTGGCTGTCGGAGCCGAACAGGCTCGGCCACGGGATCGACCGGCGGAAGAGCAGGTCGACGAGACCGCGGAACGCGATCACCGTGAAGAAGGTGGCGACGAGCGACCAGAGCATGCTCCAGCCGGCGATCTCGCGGAACGACACGAACACCGCAGGGCTCGTCAGGACTGCGACGAAGGTCGCGGCCCGAGTCAGACGGCGCCACTGGTCGGCGAGCAGCCGCGAGCTCTCGTTAGCAGGCAGCGTCGCTAGCGGCTCAGCTGTCGCCATCTCTACAGGTTAGACGCGGGTGGCACATGATTGATTGAGTCTTCGTTAAGTGTCTTCGTCCCTGACTGTGTATCGGATTACTCGTGGGCGGGCGTGAGCCTCTTTTCAGCGAGGAGGAGGTGGAGCGAGGTCGCCGCTACCACCGGCCGCTCTACGTAGCGTACGCCTTCGATCTCGCGCTCTCGCTCGGAACCCTGGCCGCACTGTCGTTCGGACCGGCCGGCGACGCCCTGCACGGTGCGGTCGAGCGGTTGCCGTGGTCGCTTGAGACGGTCGCGTTCGCCGGGCTCGTCACGCTCGTCGTCACCGCCGTCCGCCTGCCGCTGCTGCACTGGCGCGGACATGTGCGGGAGCGGCGCTGGGGCCTCTCGACGCA
>JBOHAW010000315.1:0-21691 GCA_050697975.1 Gaiellaceae bacterium | reverse complement strand
GCGCTTGAGGAAGCGGTCGCCCTCCGAGTTGAGCAGGAACGCTCCCTCGCCCCGGCAGCCCTCGGTGATCAGCACGCCCGTGGGCGCGAGAGTCGTCGGGTGGAACTGCATCATCTCCATGTCCTTGAGCGGTACCCCCTCGCGCATCGCAATCGTCATCCCGTCGCCGGTGCAGGCGTACGCGTTCGTGGTGCCGACGTAGAGCCGCCCCGCGCCGCCGGTGGCGAGGATCACCGTCTTCGCGCCGAGCACCTTCAGGCCGCCCTCCATGAGATCCCAGCTGATCACTCCCTGGCAGCGCCCGTCGTCGACCACGAGCCGCCACGCGAACCACTCGTCGTAGACCTTGAGGTCGCGCTTCAGCAGCTGCTCGTAGAGCACCTGGACGAGGACGTGGCCGGTGATGTCGGCCGCGTAGGCGGTGCGCGGCGCGCCCGCGGCGCCGAAGGGGCGCTGGGCGATGCGGCCGTCCTCGGTGCGCGAGAAGACCGCGCCCCAGTTCTCGAGCTGGTAGACGTCGTCCGGCGCCTCGTTGCAGAGCACCTCGATCGCGTCCTGGTCGCCGAGGTAGTCGGAGCCCTTGACGGTGTCGAAGGCGTGCGTCTCGGGGTCGTCCTCGGAGGCGTTGCCGAGCGCGGCGTTGATCCCGCCTTCGGCCGCGCCGGAATGGCTGCGCACGGGATGGATCTTCGAGATCAGGGCGACGTCCGCGCCTGCGTCGAACGCCTCGATCGCGGCGCGCATGCCGGCCAGACCGGCACCGACGATCAGAACGTCGTGCTTCGCCTCCACCAAGCACGGACGCTACACAAAGCGAGGCGGGCGAAGCGTCGTTGCAGCCGTCGCGAGCCCCGGCGGCTCCGTCAGAGCACGAAGACCGGATTCGAGGCGCGGTAGGCGTCGGTGAGATAGAACGCCTCGCGCGTGAGTGCGCGCGTCTTGCGGCTGAAGATGACCGAGAGCTCGCGCCGGCCGTCCTCGTAGTGGACGTAGACCTTGATCGTCGAGGCATCGACGATGATCTCGTTCCAGGACGGCGGCACCAGGCCGCGCACCCGCTTCGTCGTCGCCGTGCCCGAGTTGCAGATCAGCATCCCGTTCAGGCCCCAGAAGAACGGCACGTGCTTGTGGCCGGAGAGGACGAGGTCGACGTCGACGCTGATCAGGTGCGCGAGCAGGTCGCCGGCGTCGGTGACGATGTTCCGCTCGCGCCCGGTGCCGGGGATCGAAACGAGGTGGTGGTGGACGACGAAGATCCTGATGTCGTCCGGCTCGTCGAACTGGTCGCGGATCCAGCCGTAGCGCTCGAGCCCGACCGCGCCGTCGTTGATGTCCGGCTCGGACGAGTCGACGCCGACGATGGTGAAGCCGGTGGCCTGCATGCGCTCGGCCCGGGTGCCGTCGAAGGCCTGGCGGTAGCGCGACTGGCGAGGGCCGAAGTAGCGCTCGAAGTGGAGGTAGCCGACGTTGCGGCCGTCGTGATTGCCCGGGATCACGACCATCGGGAACGGGATCTGCTCGATCCAGCCCAGCGCTTCCTGGAACTCCCAGTCGTAGCCGTCCGTGCTCAGGTCGCCCGCGATCACGACGATGTCGGGCTCCATGCGCGCGATCCGGTCGAGGATCGACTGCATCGTCTCGTTGCTGAAGCTGCCGGTCCCACAGTGGATGTCGCTCACCTGCGCGATCCTGAGCGGCACGCTCGCGATGTCCATCCTCACCTCCCAGGTCGCCGGCTCGGGCCCGAGGCCGGGAACGGGTTACGATAGTGCGCCGGGAATCGCAGTGGAAGCCACAACCACCGTCTCACACAGCCTCGTCAAGGCCCTGCGGTCGGTCTCGGCCTTCTCCGAGCTCGACGACGCGGCCCTGCTCGCGATCGCCGGCGCGTCCTCGAACCTCCACTGGCGGGCCGGCAGCGCCGTCTTCGAGCAAGGGGCGCCCGGGGACGGCCTGTACATCGTGCTCTCGGGCTCGGTGCGCATCTTCGACGAGTCCGATCCGGACACCGAGGTGGAGCGGATCGAGGCCGGCAACTACTTCGGCGAGCTCTCGCTGCTGCTCGACATCACCCGGCGCAAGTGCGCCGCCGCGGCCGAGGACAGCGAGTTGCTCGTGCTGCCGAAGCAGTCGTTCGACGACCTGCTGGCCTCGAACCAGGAGCTCGCCGCGCGCATCCGCGAGCGGCTCGACGAGCGGGTGGCGGCAGGCCACGCCGGCACCCAGGCGGGCGACTAGGCGACGATGGGAAAGACAGCGTTTCTCTACCCGGGCCAGGGCTCGCAGAAAGTCGGTATGGGGAGCGATCTGCTCGCGGAGCAGTCCGACCTGTACGAGCGCTACCTGGATGCGGCCGACGCCGCCTCGGGCCTTCCGGTACGGGAGTGCAGCCTCGAGGGGCCGATCGAAGCGCTCACCCGCACGGACGTCGCGCAGCCGGCGCTGTTCGCGCTCTCGCTCGCCGTCACCGAGGCCGCGCGCTCGGCCGGCCTCCGCCCGGACCTCGTGGCGGGCCACAGCCTGGGCGAGTACACCGCTGCGGTGGCAGCCGGCGCCCTTTCCCTCGAGGACGGGATGCGCCTGGTCGCCCTGCGCGGCAAGCTGATGGCCGACATCCAGTCCGAGCGTCCCGGTGCGATGGCCGCGGTGATCGGCCTCGCGCCCGACCGGCTGGCCGAGCTGTGTGCGCAGGCTTCCGAGGCAGGCTCGGTGGCGCTCGCGAACCTGAATACGCCGGCGCAGATCGTCGTCTCGGGCGAGGTGGCGGCCGTCGAGCGGCTGATGGCGCTGGCAGAGGAGGATGGAGCCGAGAAGGTCGTGCGGCTCCAGGTCGGCGCCGCCTTCCACAGCGAGCTGATGGAGCCCGTCCAGCGGCGGATGGGCGAGGAGATGGAGACCGTGGCGTGGCGGGACGCCGAGACGCCGATGGCGGCCAATCACACCGGCGCGCTCGTGCGGACGGCGGACGACGTCCAAGCCGCTCTGCTCGCGCAGATCGCGAGCCCGGTCCGCTGGGTCGACTGCGTGCGGACGCTCGACGAGGCCGGCTGCGAGACCTTCCTCGAGCTCGGCCCCGGCCGCGTTCTCACCGGGCTCGTGCGCCAGATCCTCGGCCCGGACGTGGACGCCTCCTCGGCGGACTCGTCGAAGAGGGTCGACAGCTTCGTCGCCGGTCGCTCCGACCCGTCGCCCGCCTCCTAGCATGCTCTCCCGTCTCGCCGACCTCGCCCACGCCCGCTCGCGCCTGGTGATCGTGGCGGCGATCGCCGCGGCCGTCGCGGCCGGCGTCTTCGGCGGGCCCGTGGCAGGACTGCTTTCCGCATCGGGCTCCAACTTCGAGGACACCGACTCCGAGAGCGTTCGCGCGCGCGCGTTGCTCGAGGAGGCGGCGGGAGCGAGTCCGGAAGCCGCCATCGTCGCGCTCGTCGAGACGGGCGCGGACGTCCGCACGTCGCAGGCGGCGCGCGACAAGGTCGAGGCCGTCGCGCGCGAGATCGCCTCCGACCCGGTCGTCGCCCGAGCGGTCACGTTCTACGACACGCGCGACCCGAGCTTCGTCTCCAACGACGGCACCGCCACGATCGTGGTCGGCTCGTTCAAGCCGGTCCCCGAGGCCGAGACCGAGGAGGCGATCCCGGGCCTGATCGAGGCGTTCGAAGGGGATCCTGCCGTCACGCTCGGGGGTGGTGAGGTCGTGGGCGAGGAGCTCGGCGAGCAGGTCGGCAAGGACCTGGCGCGAGCCGAGGCGATCGCCTTCCCGCTCCTGTTCCTGCTCTCGCTGTTCATCTTCCGGGGCGTCGTCGCCGCGCTGCTTCCGCTCATCGCCGGCGCCTTCGCGATCCTCGGCACGTTCCTCGTCCTCCGGATCGCTAACGAGGTGACGCCGCTCTCGATCTTCGCGCTCAACCTCGTCACCGGCCTTGGGCTCGGACTCGCGATCGACTACTCGCTCTTCATCGTCTCGCGCTACCGGGAGGAGCTCGCCCGCGTCGGCCCGGGACGGGAGGCGCTCCGGCGCACGCTCGCCACCGCCGGACGGACGGTCGCCTACAGCTCGCTGACCGTCGCTGCGGCGCTCGCCGCGCTGCTCGTCTTCCCGCAGCCGTTCCTGTACTCGATGGGCATCGGCGGGATCGCGGTCGCCCTCATCTCAGCCGTCGTCGCGCTCGTCGTCCTGCCCGCGATCCTGGCCGCCCTCGGGACGCGCGTCAACTCGCTCGCCCCGGCGCGATGGCGCCGCGCGGCCGAGCGGACGGCGGAGGGACGGACCTCCGGATTCTGGTACCGGCTCTCGCGCGCGGTCATGCGCCGGCCGATCCCGGTCGCAACCGCGAGCGCCGCGCTCCTGATCGCGCTCGGCCTCCCGTTCCTCAATATCGAGTTCACGGGCGTCGACGCCAACGTGCTCCCGAAGAACGCGAGCGCGCGCCAGGTGTCCGACGCGCTCGCCACGCGCTTCCCGGCCGATCGCACGTCGCCCGTCTACCTGGCCGTCGAGGCGCCGCGCTCGGAGGGGGCCGAGGTCCAGTCCTACGCCGCCGGCCTGCGCGAGCTACCCGGCGTCGCGGAGGTGCTCCCGCCCCAGCCGGTGGGCGACGCGCTGTGGCGCGTCGACGTCCTGTCCGCAAACCCGGCGCTCGACAATCGGAGCAAGGAGCTCGTGCGGGAGATCCGCGACCGGGAGACGCCGTTCGAGGTCAAGGTCGGCGGCGAGACCGCTGCCTTCGTCGACCAGCAGTCGAGCCTGGGAGACACCCTCCCGCTCGGCATCGCCATCCTCGCCTTCGGCACGTTCGTCCTGCTCTTTCTGATGACGGGCTCGGTCATCCTGCCGCTGAAGGCGATCCTGATGAACCTGCTCACGTTGAGCGCCGCGCTCGGCATCCTTGTGCTCGTCTTCCAGGACGGGCGGCTCGAGGGTCTGCTCGACTACGAGAGCGTCGGCGCCCTCGACTCGACGCAGCCGATCCTGCTCTTCGCGGTCGCCTTCGCACTCTCGACCGACTATGCGGTGTTCCTGCTCACGCGGATCAAGGAGGCGCGGGACGCGGGGATGGACAACACCGAGGCCGTCGCCACCGGCCTCGAGCGGACCGGACGGATCGTGACGGCCGCCGCGCTCCTCTTCTCGATCGCGATCGGAGCGTTCTCGACCTCCGAGATCGCCTTCATCAAGGAGGTCGGCGTCGGGACGGCGCTCGCCGTGCTGATCGACGCCTCCCTCGTGCGGGCGCTGCTCGTCCCCTCGCTGATGAAGCTGCTCGGCGGTTGGAACTGGTGGGCCCCCGGCCCGCTACGGCGCCTGCACGAGCGCTTCGGGTTCAGCGAGGCCGAAGAGGCGCCGGCCTCCAGCTAATTCGTAGCGTAGGCTCGCACGACCGACGAATCAGGAGGTGCCATGCCTGTCTACCTCATGCGCTTCAGCTACACGCCCGAGACGTGGTCGCGGCTGATTCAGAACCCTGAAGATCGCCGTGATGCAGCGCGCGCTTACGTCGAACAGGTGGGCGGCGCCCTTCACGGCTTTTGGTATGGCTTCGGCGAATACGACGGCTACGCGATCCTCGAGGCGCCTGACAACGTCTCGATGGCCGGCGCAGTCCTTGCTATCGCAGCAGGCGGCGCCCTAGCCTCGGTCGAGACCACGGTCCTGATGACCGTGGAAGAGACGCTCGAGGCCCTGGCGAAGAGCAAGAGCATCGGCTATCGCCGACCAGGGGAATGACGCGCCACCTGGGCCTGCACCGCCTCACTTCTTCGCTCCGCGGCGGCGCCGACCCTCGCTCCGCTAGCCGTCGCTGACGAACCGGTACTTGCCGCCCTGGAAGAGGAGCGGCTTGACCTCGGGGTCGCTGCCGAGCGCGAGCACCTCGCCGATGAAGATCACGTGGTCGCCGGCCTCGTGCGTCGCGGCCAAGCGGCAGTCGAGGAAGCCCGCGATGTCCTCGAGGATCGGCGCGCCCGTGACCGCGATCCCGTGCGGGACCTCCCGGAACGCGTCCAGGCCGCGCGGGCGCTCCCGGGAGGCGAAGTAGCGCGAGATCGGCTCCTGGCTGGCGCCGAGGATGTTGACGGCGAAGATCGCGTTGCGCTCGATCACCGAGGCCCCCTCCGTGCCGCTGATCACGCAGACGAGCACGAGCGGCGGCTCGAGGGAGACGGACGAGAAGGCGTTCGCCGTCATCCCGTACAGGTGATCCTCCCCGCGCGTCGTGATCACCGTCACCCCGGTCGCGAACGCGCCGAGAGCGGCCCGGAACTCCGGCCCGGTGAAGCCTTCCTTCGCGGGTGCGGGCGCGGGAGCAGCCTCCATGACCGCGCCTACTCCCTTCCGGCCTCGCCGAGCCGCTTCTCGATCAGGAGGTCGAAGTCGCGCGCCGTGTCCATGGACTCGGAGATCAGGGCGCGGAACGCATCGCGCTCCATCGCCAGCAGCGTCGTCTGGTCGACGGCGCGCACCGTCGCCGTCCGCGGCATGTCGCGGAGGAGCGCGATCTCGCCGAAGAACTCGCCCGAGACGAGCTCGGCCAGCTTCCGCGTGTTGCCGTCGTCCTCGCGGAGAACCTCCACCTTGCCGTCGACGATGATGAAGAACTTGTCCGCCGGGTCGCCCTGCTGGATCACCACCTCGCCGGGCTCCGCCTGCACGGACTGCAGCCTGCCCCCGATCGTCGGCATCGCGCTCGGCGGCAGCTGCCGGAACACCGTGTAGACGACCTGGATCTGGTACTCGAAGCCGAACGCCTGATCCGCGCCACCCGTCGAGCTCTCGCCGCCGCCGATGAACTGGAGGTCGCTCGGCTCGATCCGGAAGAACGAGATGTTGCTCGGAGCGCCGGGCGCGAGCGACGGGAACTTCTCCCGGAAGAGGGCGACGGCGCGCTCGACCTCCTTCGGGTTGAGCACGACCTTGCACTTGCCGGCCGCCTGAACGCCCTTGGTCTGCCGCCAGTCGGAGGCGTACTCGTCGATCGCGAACGACACGATCGGGTTCTGCGCGACGTGTCGCTCCACCGTCGACTCGGGCTGCGTCCAGACGTAGAAGACCGGGCCGTCGTGCGCGTAGAGCAGCGTGGTCGCCCGCGGAACGCCGGTCGACGACGCGGTCGCGAGCGTCAGCGTCTGCTGCTTGCTCAGGTATTCGAGCACGTGCGGCGGGACGTCGAGCGCCGAAGGCTCGGCCATCGTTCCTCCCTCGGTCGCAGGTTCGGTCATGGGCGGTAACGCTATCGCACTCGGGGGGACGAATTCAGCCCGCGGCGGGCCGCGCGAGCGATCGAAGCCGGGCCAGCTGCTCCTCGGTCGCGGCGCGGCCGGCGGCGAGGAACAGGTCGGCGAGGTGGAAGTCGCGCCAGCTCGCAGGGCCGAACCGGGGCGTGACGACGACGTCGGCGAGCGCCGCGTGGCGAACGCTCGCGTCGAGCTGGGCCAGGTCCATCACCTCCAGGAGGGTGTCGAGCATGCGTGACCCGCCCTTCGCCGGAGGCGGCTCCGGCGGCTGCTCGCCGGGCCAGGCCGGCAACGTCTCGCGCGGCATGATGTTGACGGCGACGGTGACGTCCGCGCCGGCCGCCGCGACCTCCTCGGTCGGCACGGGAACGAGCGCGAGGCCGTCGACCAGCCGCTGGCCGTTCCGCTGGTAGGGCGGGAAGATCCCGGCGAGCGCCGTCGCGGCGAGCAGCGCCTCCCACAGCGGACCGTCCGTGATCGGAGCGGTCTTGCGCTCCGTCAGGTCGACGGACATGACGACGAGCGGGATCACGAGGTCGTCGAACGTCCGCTCGCCGGTCGACGCGCGCAGGACCGACGTCATCGTGTCGAGGCCGGTGGACATCCCGGTGAGCGAGAGCTTGAACATCGCCGCCACGTTCTCCGGCGTGAACGCCTCCCGCATCGCCGCCTCGATCTCCGCGGCGCTGCGGCCGAGTGCCACCCACGACCCGACGATCGCGCCGATGCTGCTGCCGCCGACGGCGTCGACCGTGTAGCCCGCCTGCTCGAGGACGTGGAGCACGCCGATGTGGGCGTAGCCCTTCGCGCCTCCCGCGCCGAGAGCGAGGCCGAGCTTCGTGCGGGTCAGGTGACGGCTCAGCCAGGCGACGTCGCCCGTGGCGAGCGCGTCGGGACCGCCGTCCGCCTTGCGCGTGGCGATTCGCGCCGCGGCGGAGCGGTCGACGAGCCCTCCCGGTCCGCCCGGGCCTTCGACCGCCAGCACGAGCTCGAGGTGGCGGAGCTTCGCGCCCGAGCTCCGGCGCAGCGCCTCCAGGACGTCGGCCTCCCGGTCGTCGACGAGCGCGACCACCCTGTCGACGTGATCGGCGAGCAGCGCCACGCCCGCGCCGGCCAGATCGGCGACGAGGATGACGGCGTGGTGGGCCGGCAGGAGCTCGTCGAGCTGTGCCAGCGCCCGCTGGAGCGAGTCGCGGGTGTCGAGCGCGGCGACCTCGCGCGGCGCCGCGGCCTGCGCCGCCGCGACGACGCGCGGAACGACGGCCTCGAGGGCCGGGCCGACGAGCAGCGCGACCGCCTCCCCGCGCCGGCGGCTCTCGATCTCGAACGTGCCCGCGGCGGCGAGGCGTTGGCTGAGGATCCGCGTCAGGTTGCCGAGGATCGGCGGATGGCGGGCGATGACGGCGGAGAACCCCTCGCGGTCGAGCTCGAGCACCTTGGTCGGCAGCCCGGCGACGACGGTCGCGACGCGCGGCTCTCCCGTGATGAGCGACATCTCGCCGACGACGTCCCCGCGACGCAGGCGCGCGATCGTCTCGAGCGCGCCGGTGCGGGGGTCGGTGACGAGCACGTGCGCGAGGCCGTCCAGGATCACGAACAGGGCGTCGCCGACCTCTCCCGCCCGGCACAGCTCGGACCGCGCGTCGAATGCCCGCGGCCGCATGGCGGCCTCGACCTCGAAGAGCTGCGCAGGCGTCAGTCCCGCGAAGAGGGGCGTTCGGCTCAGCGCGAGGCCCGCGATCGTGCGGGCGTCGCTCATACGCTACGCCACCTCAGAGCCGGTAAGACATCCGCGACGCGACGACCGCGTCCGCCAGCCGGCTGTAGAGGCGGGCGTTCTCGATCGCGATCGCCGCCTGGTCGGAGAGCGCCAGCGCGAGCCGCGTGTCCTGCTCGCCGAAGCCGCCCTCCCGCTTGTTGATTGCCTCGACGACGCCGATCGCGCGGCCCTTCGCGCGCAGTGGCACGGCCAGGATGTTCCGGGTCTCGAAGCCCGTCTTCTCGTCGACGCCGGCGTAGAAGCGGCCGTCGGCCTTCGGGTCGTTGACGACGAGCGGCTCGCCGTGCTCCATCACCCAGCCGGCGATGCCCTGTCCGGCCGGAACGCGCGTGTCGAGAACGCTCGCCCCCTCCTCGCCGGTCGCGACTGCGATCCGGAGCTCGTCCGACTCCTCCTCGGCGAGCAGCAGCGAGCTCGTCTCCGCGCCGAGGATCTCGGCGGCGGAGCCCATGATCAGGCCGAGCAGCTCGTCCAGGTTCAGCGTCGAGTTCAGGTGCGCCGTGATCTCGACGATGCGTCGCAGCGCCTGGACCTCGTGCTCGAGTCCCTCCGATTCCGTCATCTGCCTCCTCCCAACTTAGCTCGCGGCTGCCGCCGCTTCCTCGGACATGAACTTCTCCACGAAGTCGGTCGTGACGTCGCCGGAGCGGAACTGAGGGTGCGCGAGGATCCGGCGGTGGAACGGGATCGTCGTCTTGACGCCGCGCCCGGAGATCTCGAACTCGGAGAGCGCGCGGTCGATCCGCTCGATCGCCGCCTCGCGGTCCGGCGCCCACACGATCAGCTTCGCGATCAGCGAGTCGTAGAACGGGCTCACCGTCCAGCCCGGGTAGCAGTGCGAGTCGACCCGCGTCCACGGACCTCCGGGCGGGGCGTAGACATCCAGCTTGCCGGCCGCGGGCGCGAAGTCGCGGTCCGGGTCCTCCGCGTTGATCCGGCACTCGATCGCGTGCCCGCGCAGGACGACGTCGTCCTGGGTGACCGAGAGCTTCTCGCCCGCCGCGACCTTGATCTGCTCCTGGATCAAGTCGACGTTCGTCACCATCTCGCTGACCGGGTGCTCGACCTGGATGCGGGCGTTCATCTCCATGAACGCGAGGTTGCCGTCGAGGTCGAGCAGGAACTCCATCGTTCCGGCGCCCGTGTAGCCGACCGAGAGCGCACCCCGGACCGCCGCCTCGCCGACCTCGCGGCGCGTCTCCTCGGTGAGGTGGATCGAGGGCGCCTCCTCGATCAGCTTCTGGTGCCGCCGCTGCACCGAGCAGTCGCGCTCCCCGAAGTAGACGCCGTTCCCGTGCGCGTCGCAGACGAGCTGGATCTCGGTGTGCCGCGACGTCTCCAGGTACCGCTCGATGTAGACGCCCGAGTCCTTGAACACCGCCTGGGCCGTCGCGCGCGTGGTCTGGTAGAGGCGCGCCAGGTCCTCCCGCTTCGTGACGACGCTCATCCCGCGGCCTCCGCCCCCGGCGACGGCCTTGATGATCACCGGGTACCCGATCTCGTCCGCGACCTCCTGGGCCTCGTCGACCGTGTTCACCGGCTCCACCGTTCCCGGGAGGAGTGGCAGGCCGGCCTTCTTCATCAGGTCGCGGGCCGTTGCCTTGTCGCCGACCTTCTCCATAACGTCCGGCCGTGGACCGATGAAGGTGATGCCCTCGTCCGCGCAGATCTCCGCAAAGTACGGATCCTCGGAGAGGAAGCCGTACCCGGGATGGAGCGCGTCGGCCCCGGTCTTCTGCGCTGCTCCGATCACGCTCGGGATGTGCAGGTAGCTGCGCCCGACCGCAGGCGGTCCGATCTGCACCGACTCGTCCGCGAAGCGAACCACCGCCGACTCGGCGTCGGCGGTCGAGTACACCGCGACCGACTTGACGCCGAGCTCGCGACACGCGCGCGCCACGCGCAGCGCGATCTCGCCGCGGTTTGCGATCAGGACCTTCTCGAACATCTACTCGAGCGGCTCGATGATCATGAGCGCCTGCTCGAACTCGACCCAGTCGCCGTCGCTCGCGAGGATCTTCTTGATCGTGCCGCCGATGTCGGCAGGCACCTGGTTCATCAGCTTCATCGCCTCGACGATCCCGACGATCTGGCCGGCGTCGACGACGTCGCCCTCCTGCACGAACGCGTCGGCGCCCGGCTGCGACGACCGGTAGAAGGTGCCCACGAGCGGCGAGAGGATCGCATGCCCGGTCTCGACCTCCGCCGGGCCCGCGTCGTCGGTCGCAGGCGCCGCGGCGAGGGCCGCCACGGAGCCGGCGACCACGGGCGGAAGCCCGCGTTCGATCTCGATCTTCGTGTTCCCGGCCTCGACCGAGAAGCGTTGCACGGTGCTGCCCTCGAGCCGCTTGATCAGCTCGCGCGCCTCCTCCCACACCGAGCGGATCAGGTCCGTGTCCGGTGCGCTCCTGCTCTTGTCGGCATCGTTCATGCGTCTTCTCCCGTCGGCGGAAGGACAGGTTGCTCGCCCGGCGTCCCGAACTTGCGGAAGCGGCCGTACCGCTGCTCGAGCAGCGCGTCCGGAGCCACCCCGAGCAGGTCGTCGAGGCACGTCACGATCGCGGTCTTCAGGTTCATCGCGGCGGTGAGCGGGTCGGTGTGCGCCCCGCCCTCGGGCTCAGGGACGATCGCGTCCATGATCCCGAGGCGCAGCAGGTCCGGGGCCGTCACCCGGAGCGCGGCCGCGGCCCGCGGCGCCGCCGTCGCGTCCTTGAAGAGGATCGTCGAGGCTCCCTCGGGCGAGATCACCGAGTAGTACGAGTTCTCCATCATCAGCACGCGGTCGCCGACCGCGAGCGCGAGCGCGCCGCCGCTTCCACCCTCCCCGGTGACGACGGTGACGATCGGGACCGGCAGCCGCGACATCTCCATGATGCTCTGCGCGATCGCGATCGACTGGCCGCGCTCCTCGGCGCCGATGCCCGGGTACGCGCCGGGGGTGTCGACGAAGGTGACGATCGGCATCCCGAACTTGGCGGCATAGCGCATCAGCCGCAGGCCCTTGCGGTAGCCCTCGGGATTCGGCATCCCGAAGTTGCGCTCCATCATCTCGCTCGTCGTGTGCCCCTTCTGGTGGCCTATGACCGTCACCGTCAGCTCTCCCAGCCTCGCCAGGCCGCCCACGATCGCCGCGTCCTCGTCGAAGAGGCGGTCGCCGTGGAACTCCTGGAAGTCGTCGAAGACGTGCGCGATGTACTCGAGCGTGTTCGGGCGGTCGACGTGGCGCGCGAGCTGGACGACGTCCCAGGGCGCACGCTCGGACAGCTCCGCGGCGTCGGTGATCGGAGCGCGGCCCGAGGTCTCCGGCAGCCCGTCGCGCGTGCCCGCGGACGCGTGGAAATCGAGGATCTTGCGCAGGGACTGCCGCAGGTTCTCGCGCGGCTCGACGAGGTCGAGCATCCCGTGGTCGAGGAGGAAGCCGGCCGTCTGGAAGCCGTCGGGGAGCGTCTGCCGGATCGTCTGCTCGATGATCCGGGGCCCGGCGAAGCCGACGTAGCTGCCCGGCTCGGCGATCAGGAGGTCGCCGAGGGTGGCGAAGGAGGCGCTCACGCCGCCGTACGTCGGATCCGTCAGCAGCGAGACGTAGAGGACGCCCTCCTCGTGCAGGCGCGCGACCGCCTGGCTCGTCTTGGCGAGCTGCATCAGCGAGATGCAGCCCTCCTGCATGCGGGCGCCGCCCGAGGCGGAGATGACGAGCAGGGGCGTCCGCTGCTCGAGCGCAAGCTCGGCTGCGCGAGTGATCGCCTCGCCGACCCCGCCGCCCATGCTGCCGCCGATGAAGGCGAAGTCCATCGCGGCGAGGACGATCGGCCGCCCCGAGATCGTGCCCGTGCCGAACAGCGCTCCCTCGCGGTTGCCCGTCTTGCGCTGCGCCTCGGCGAGTCGGTCGGGATAGGGCTTCGAATCGCGGAACGCCAGCGCGTCGACGGGCTCGATCTCCGCGCCGAGATCGACGAAGCTGCCCTCGTCGAGAAGCTGGCCGAGCCGCTCGCGGATCGGCAGCCGGAAGTGGTGGTTGCACTCCGGGCAGACGCCCAGGTTGCGCTTCAACCGCTTGTGGTAGACGAACGCGTCGCAGGAAGGGCACTTCGTCCACTGCGCCGCAGCCGCCGCTGTCGTCGGAGCGGTCGCCACGTCAGATCGCGAGCTGCTCGGCGTGGAGGCGGCGGTGCTCTGCGCGCGAGGCTGCGAGCGCTGCGTCCACCTCGTCGCGGCTGGGCGCCGGGCGGTCGCGCGCCCCGAACACCTGGGCAGTGGCGAACGCGAGCAGGTCGGTCGTCCGCCCGTAGCGGTCGGCGCGGGCGGCCTCGACGGCGAGGTCGAGCGCTCGCCGCCATTCCTCGCGCCGCAGCTCGACCTCGATCAGGCCGTGGAACGCATAGATCTCGTGCTCTGGATCCTCCTCGACGCCGCGGAGGCTCGCGAAGGCCGAGCTCGCGTCGTCCAGCTTGCCGAGCTCGAGACTGAGCTCGGCCACGTCCAGAATGGCGGACACGTCGTCGGGTTGCGCCTCGACGATCTGCCTGGCGGCGGTGAGCGCCTCCTCCGGACGCCCGGCCATCCTCGACAGCTCGACGGTGCTGAACAGGGCGCTCGCGTTCCTCGGCTCGCGCGCGACGGCCTCCTGGATCGTCAGCAGGGCCAGATCGAGCTGGCCCGTCGCGAAGCGGCTGTGGGCGAGGTCGATCAGCGGCGCCGCCTCCTGCGGCCGCAGCTCGGCGGCTCGGGCGAACGCGTCCGCAGCCTCCCCCAGGCGGTCGAACTCGAGCAGCGCGGCGCCGAGCTCGTGCCAGGCCTCGCCGTCGTCCGGACGAGCGTCGACGAGCCGGCGAGCATCCTCGACGGGATCTCCAGCCACGGACTCTCGCTCCTCCCCGTCCACCCTGCGAGGACGTTAACGCACGGCCCAGGAGGCGGCAATGCAAGCGGCAGGCCGATCGGAACCACCGTTCACGCGATAGCGCTCGGGATCGAAGGTGCTTCACGAGCAGAGCGGGCGGGTGCTCGAGGAGATTTTCGCTGAAACAGCGTATCCGCTTGACCAACCGTGAAGTGCCGGTTGAGAGTCGGCTGTCGCTGTGGCTGAAGACGCTCGTGGGCTACAAAGAACGTTCGAGCCGAAGGCCGGTTTCGCCGGCAACCTCGGACGTCCTCGCTAGCTCGAAGCCCGAGCGTTCATAGAGCAGGAGCGCGGGAGTGTTCGCTTGGCGAACCCACAGCACCGCTCGCACTGCTCCGCGTGTTCGCGCCCAGTTGCAGACGGCTTCGAGCAGGTCGCGTCCGATGCCTGAGCACCGCGAAGTGGGACGCACCCACATACCACCGATCTCGGCGGTGCCACCGTCGTCGGAGAGGAAGCCGTCGACGACGCCGATGAACTCGCCGCCGTCTACCGCGACGAATGTCGCCATCCTCGCTCCGGCGGCGCCTCGCTCCGCGCGGTCGTGCCAGAAACTGCTGGGCGCGGTGCTCTCCTTCTCGAAGTGCTCGGCCAGATGGGGCGCGCAGGCGAGCGCGTTGAGCCGGACATTCCTCAGCCCGGCATCCTCTCCTGGACGAACGAGCCGGATCTGCGTCGACGGACGGCTCTCGGGCATCGCTAAGGGTGTCCGCCCTTGATCCTTCTACCCTCGACCGGGAGGACCTGGCAACCCTGTTAGAGGAGCCGGAGGAAGAGCATGCCGCGGCTGCGCGAGCTTCGGCGGTTGAACCGGAAGACGAACTCGTCCAAGTAGAACTCGAGCTGGTGCGTGCGCAGCCCACCGTGGTGCGCCCCGAGCAGCCACCGCTTCAGCAGCGAGAAACGGGGTGAACGCGCCGAACACAAACGGCCGGTGACGCTACATCAGCCACTAAAGGGCGGTCAAGCGGATACGCCTTTCGCTGAATTCGGCACGGGAGGCCGTCAGGCGCGCGGGCCGGCCGCGGCGACCTCGTCGCCGGCGTCTGCGAACTTCGTGAAGTTGCTGCGGAACATGTCCGCCAGCTCCCGCGCCCTGCGGTCGTACGCCTCGAGGTCGGCCCAGGTCGAGCGCGGATCGAGCAGGCTCGCCTCGACGCCCGGCACCACCACCGGCACCTCGAACCCGAAGACGGCGTCGGTGCGGTACTCGGCCTCGTCGAGCCCTCCCGAGAGCGCCGCGCGCAGCAGCGCGCGCGTTGCCCCGATCGGCATGCGCTCGCCCTCGCCGTAAGGACCGCCCGTCCAGCCCGTGTTGACGAGCCAGACCGCGGCGTCGTGGCGCTCGAGCTTCTCGCCGAGCATGCGCGCGTAGACGGCGGGAGGCTGCGGCAGGAATGGCGCGCCGAAGCAGGCCGAGAACGTCGGCTGCGGCTCCTTGACGCCGATCTCGGTGCCGGCGAGCTTCGCGGTGAATCCGGAGAGGAAGTAGAACATCGCCTGCTCGCGCGACAGCCGCGCGATCGGCGGCAGGATCCCGAACGCGTCGGCGGTCAGGAACACGACCGAGCTGGGATGGCCGGCGCGCTTCTCCGGCAGCGCGTGCGCGATCTGCTCGAGCTTGTACGCGGCACGCGTGTTCTCGGTCCTGGACTCGTCGTCGAGGTCGACCACGCCGCACTCGTCCACGACCACGTTCTCGAGGATCGTCCCGAACGCCCGGGTCGTCCCGTAGATCTCCGGCTCGGCCTCGGACGAGAGGCGGATCACCTTCGCGTAGCAGCCGCCTTCGAGGTTGAAGACGCCGCGCTCGCCCCAGCCGTGCTCGTCGTCGCCGATCAGGTGGCGCTCGGGATCGGCGGAGAGCGTCGTCTTGCCGGTGCCGGAGAGCCCGAAGAAGACGGCGACCTTGCCCTCGTCGTCGACGTTCGCCGAGCAGTGCATCGGCAGCACGCCCTCGAGCGGCAGCCGGTCGTTCATGAGGGTGAAGATCGACTTCTTGATCTCGCCCGCGTACTCGGTGCCGCCGATCAGCACCTCCGCGCGAGTCGGGTGCAGCACGACGAACGTCGAGCTGCGCGTCTCGTCTTCGTCCGGATCGGCCTCGACCGCCGGCGCGTGCAGCACGAGTGCCTGCGGGTCGTGCTTGCGCAGCTCCTTCCGGGTCGGCTCGATGAAGAGCGTCTTCGCGAAGAGCGCGTGCCACGGGCTGTCGGTCACGACCCGGACGGCGAGCCGGTGGGCCGGATCCGCGCCTGCGAAGGCGTCGACGACGTAGAGGTCGCGCCCTTCGAGATGGGAGACGAGCTTCTCGCGGAGACCCTCGAATCGCTCCTCGGCGATCGGGACGTTCACGTCGCTCCACCAGATCCGGGCTTCCGATCCCGGCTCGCGCACGACGAACTTGTCCTTCGGGGAACGACCGGTATGGCGGCCGGTGTCGACGGCGAGCGCCCCGCCCTCCGCGAGCCGCGCCCCGCGTCGCGCGAGCGCGTGCGTATAGAGCGCCGGCCTCGCCAGGTTCCAGTGGACGCGGCCGCCGGCGCGGAAGCCGTGCTCCGCGAGATCGGCGTGAGTCCCCGGCCTTGTCGTGGTCGCCATCGGCGCTCCTTCCTTCCCTGCGAGCCTTATCGTATGCCGGATTGCGCTTCACGATGCTCCCGACCAAATCCAGACGCCGTGCACGCCCGTACTCCCTGAGATGAGCGCGCGCTTCTCAGCCGCAGCGCTCGCGGCCGCGGCGCTCCTCCTTGCAGGATGCGGAAGCGAGGAGGAGCCGCCGGCCGCGGGCTCCTCCGCCGAGACGTTCGAGATCGTGGAGACCGATTTCTCACTCGAGCCCGCCTCGGTCGAGATCGAGGAGGCCGGCACGTACACGTTCCGGGCGGTCAACCGCGGCCAGGCGCAGCACGCCCTCGAGCTCGAGGGGGGCGGTGTCGAGGAGCAGACGAAGACGATCGGACCCGGTGAGTCCGCCGAGCTCACCGCCAAGCTCGAGGCCGGCGAGTACGAGCTCTACTGCCCCGTCGGCGACCACAAGGACCGGGGCATGGAAGGCACCGTCACCGTCGGCGGCGCCGCCGGCGGAGGCGGTGGCGACACGGGCTCGGACGAGGACACGGAGGGCGACTCGCCCTACTGAGCGAATCGCTCCAGCTCGGCGGCGACGGCGTCGAGCCAGCGCCGCGCACGCGGAAGCGCCACCATCCCACCCCCGGGAGCGCGCAGCGCGACTCCGTGCACCGCGCCTGGGATGCGGGTGTACGTGGCGTCCACGCCGCGCTCGAGCATCCGTCGGTAGCAGCGGAGCGTGAGCTCCGGCCTGACCCCCGGGATCCCGAGGAACGGGCGGTCGAGGCCCCCGTGGATGAGCGCCACCCGTCGGCCCTCGACCCCGGACAGATCGATATCGGCCGGGAGCAGCGGCGCGAGCCCGATCACGGTCGTCACCGACGGGTGCCCCGCGATAAGCGTCGATATCCCGCCCCCGAACGAGAAGCCGAGCAGCGCGAGCTCGCGGGCGCCCCCGTCGAGCGCCGCCGCGATCCCCGCTTGGGCATCCTCGATACAGTCGTCGAGCCGCACCCAGGACTTGATGCGGTACCGGACCTCGACGAAGCCGAGGCCGGGAAGACGCGGCGCCAGCCTGCGTACGAGCCACTCGAGCGTCGCGCTCCAGTCGCCCGGCTTCTCCAGAGGCGAGCCTCCGTCGACGCACACGACGGCGCGGTCGGCCGGGAGGCCCGTGGGACGCAGACCGGCGGCGCTCAGATCTGCCAGGCGCCTCCGCGCAGCACGGGCACGCGCGTGCCGTCGTGCGCGATGCCGGTCACGGCGACGTCGTCGGCCCCGATCATGAAGTCGATGTGAATCGCGCTCTGGTTGACGCGCGCGCGATCCTCGGCTTCCACCGCGAAGTCGAAGCCGCTGCCGAGAGCGAGGTGGCTGGCCGCGTTCTCGTCGAGCAGGGTGTCGTAGAAGATCGTGCCGAGGGGCCCGATCCGGCCCTCGCGGTCGACGAGCGCGACCTCACCCAGACGGGAGGCACCCTCGTCCTTCCGGCAGCGGGCGCGGATGTTGTCGGCGCCCTCGTCGGCATCGATCTGCACGGCCCGGCCGCCCTCGAACCGAACCGCGAGGCCGCGGACGAGCGCGCCGTCGGCGAAGACGAGCGGCTTCGTCGAGCGGACGACTCCCTCGGCGCGCAGCGGGTCGGGCGACGTGAAGACTTCCTCCGTCGGGAGGTTCGCCAGGTGCCGCAGTCCGTCGACGGTCGTGAACGCCGCATTCGCCCAGATCGAGGTCGGCAGCAGGCCGACGGTGAGATCGGTGCCCGGGCCCTCGTAATGCAGGGCGTCGAAGCCGCGCTCGTTCAGTCGCGACGCGGCCGCCTCGGTGGCCTCGATACGGGTCCCCCAGGCGGCGACCGGATCGGGCTCGTCCAGCCTGCAGACGTGCGCGATCTCCTCCCAGAGCAGATCGAGCGCGGCCTCGTCGTCGAGCTCGGGGTGCACCTGCCGCGCCCAGCCGGCCGTCGGATACGGGACGATCGTCCAGTTCGTCGTCCGGTCGTTGATCACGTCCATGCTCTCCTTGACCTTCGGCAGCTGGTCGCGGCCGGCGCGCGCGGGGTCGAGATCGTCGAGCAGTCCGGGTGCGGTCGAGCCGGCGATCTGGATGCGGGCGCTGTGCTCCTCGCCGAGCGAGAGGATGCGATCGCCGTACCACGACGGCACGAAGTCGAGCGTGTCCGGATCGGCGCAGGCGATGCGGGAGCGCTTCACGTACGGATCGAAGTACTGGACGTCGACGAAGCGCGCGCCGTGCCGGTAGGCGCTCGTCGTGATCGCGCGGGCGAGCGCCTCCTGGCCGATCTCGCCGCCGACGGCGACGATCTGGCCGGGCTGGACGTTCGCGCCGAAGGCGACCGTGAGCTCGGCCAGGCGCTCGATTATGTCGGGGGCAGCCACCGGCAGGCGATCCTATACATAGGAGGCGGCCCGGCAGGCGATGCCTGGCAAGGCGCGAAAGAGCTGTGGGTGGAGACACGCACCGCGATGGAGCGGTTCCTGCAGAGCCCGGCGCACTCGGAGGCGACCCGTCGGGCCTACCGCGGCGACGTCGAGCAGTTCGTCGGCTGGCTGCGAGCGCGCGGGCTCTCACTCGACGACGTGGACGTGCGCGCGCTGACGGAGTTCGCGGCCGAGCTCGGCGCCGCCCGTCCGGGGCGGATGCCCAGCCGCCTGGCTCCCGCCACGATCGCGCGCAAGCTCGCCGCGGTCCGCGCCTTCCTGCGGGCGGCGCTCGGCCCTGCTCGCGTTCCCGACGCGTCGCTCGCCCCCCGGCGTCCACGACGGCTGCCGAACGCGCCGAAGACGGAGGAGGTGGAGGCTGCCCTCGACAGCCTCGAGGGCAAAGGCCCCCTCCGCCTGCGAAACCGCGCCCTCGTCGAGCTCGTGTACTCGGCCGGGCTGCGCAGCGCCGAGGCGGTCGGCCTCGACCTCGCCGACGTCGACTTCGAGCAGGAGCACGTGCACGTGCGCGGCAAGGGCGGGAAGGAGCGCGTCGTCCCGCTCGGCGAGGAGGCGGCCCACTGGCTCGCTCGCTACCTGCGCGAGGCGCGCCCTGCGCTGGCGAGGGGCGCCGCCGACGCGCTCTTCCTCTCGGTGCGGGGACGCCGGCTGGACACGAGCACGCTCCGTCGCCTCATCCCCCACCCCCATCGCCTCCGACACGCCTTCGCCACCCACCTGCTCGAGGGCGGCGCCGACCTGCGCACGATCCAGGAGCTGCTCGGGCACAGCTCCTTGTCGACGACTCAGATCTACAGCCACGTGGACGGGCGGCGCCTGCGCAGGGTGTACGACCGGGCCCACCCGCGCTCGTAGTAGCGTCCGCGGGCGTGACGCTGCCGGAGCCCACGTCGGCTCGGCCGCGATTCCCACCGGGCTACGGGATCGCGGCGGACGCAGGCGGCATGGTGCCGTGGAGCTGGGCGGCCGAGCGCCTGGCCGCGGGCCGGAACTTCTGGGTCGCGACGACGCGTCCGGACGGACGGCCGCACGCGATGCCGGTCTGGGGCGTCTGGCTCGACGACGGCGCCTACTTCGGCACGTCGCCACAGTCGCGGAAGGCGCGGAATCTGGCGCGCGACCCCCGAGTGGTCGTGCACCTCGAGAGCGGAGACGATGTCGTCATCCTCGAAGGCGAGATCGAGCAGGTCGCCCTCGACGATCGGATCGCCGACGCGTTCCAGGCCAAGTACGACTGGCGGCCGGAGGCGCAGGAAGGCGATGGAGGCTGGTACCGGCTCCGGCCGGCCGTCGCGTACGCCTGGATGGAGCACGACTACCCGAAGAGCGCCACCCGCTTCGCGTTCGACCGAGCGTAGGCCGTCCCGGCGGCAGGCTCTCGCCGCGCGAGCGCGAACACCGCGGGCATGCCGCCCGCGCCGCGCGATCCCGAGCTCGAGGGCTTCCTCGCCCTTCTCGCCGCCCGGCGCTCACAGCGTACGGTCGAGGCCTATCGCCGCGACCTCGGCGCGCTCGCGGCCTGGCTCGGGCGGTCCGCCGCGTCAGCGTCGACCGAGGACCTCGAGCGATACGTCGCCGAGCTGCGCGCCGCGGGCCTCGCGCCGGCGACCGTCGGCCGCCGCGTGGCCGCCGCGCGCTCCTTCTTCCGCCATCTGGTGCTGCTCGGCGCCCGGACGGACAACCCCGCGGCGGAGCTCGAGCTGCCGCGGCGCGTTCGCCGCCTTCCCCGCACGCTCTCCGTCGGCGAGGCGGAGCGACTGATCGAGGCCTCGGCCGGAGCGACGCCGCGCGCGCTCCGCGACCGCGCGCTCGTGGAGCTGCTCTACGGCGCCGGGCTGCGCGTGAGCGAGGCCGTCGGTCTCGACCGCACCGGCATCGACCTCGAGAGCCGACTCGTCCGCTGCGTGGGCAAGGGCGGCAAGGAGCGCGTGGTCCCGGTCGGGAGGGAGGCCGCGGAGGCGCTCCGGCGCTACCTGGCGCGCGGACGGCCGCACCTCGACCGGCGGCACCGACCCGAGCTGTTCCTGAACGCCAAGGGCGGTCCCTTGACCCGAGCCGGCGCGTTCCTCATCCTCCGGCGTCTCGCCGCGAAGGCCGGCCTCGAGCCCGAGCGCGTGCACCCGCACCTGCTCAGGCACTCGTTTGCCACCCATCTTCTGGAGGGAGGCGCGGACCTGCGCAGCGTCCAGGAGATGCTCGGCCACGCCGATCTTGCGACCACAGAGCTCTATACGCACGTATCCGATCGGCGCCGCCGTGAGTTGTATTTCCAGGCGCACCCCCATGCGAGGCGCCGGGCTCATGTTTCGGAGCCGAAAGGCCGAGTAAAAGAGGAAGGATGACCGGCATCACTCCCCAGCTCGCCGCCGTCTTCGCAGCCACCACCGGAGTCGGATTCCTGATGATGCTCTCCGGCGTGCAGAAGAGCGCCCTGGAGTGGCGCCGCCGCCGCCGCAGCTGCCCGTCCTGCGGGCGCGCCATCGTCGACCGCGTCTGCCGCGGCTGCTCGTAGGGCCCGTCTAGCCGTCTAGCGTTCGCGCGCCCTCTTCGTCAGCCCCGCGGCCACCTTCGCCGCGGCCTTCCGAAGCTCCGCGTCCTGGTCCTCGTGCTGGGCGATGCCGCTCAGGAGCACGATCGGGTCCCGCTGCGGCGAGCCGATTCGCAGGGAAGCGACGGCGAGCCGCCGGACGGCGCCGTTCGGATCGGCGTTGACGAGCTCGTGCAGGAGCGGGCGCACGGCGTTCACCG
>JBOHAW010000314.1:0-2723 GCA_050697975.1 Gaiellaceae bacterium | reverse complement strand
ACGCACGACGCCGCCGCCGAGGCGCTTGAGCGGCTCGGGCGGCAGGCGCCGCACGGCGCGACCAACGAGCGGCAGCCCCGTCCACTCGTCGTCGGCGCCGGTCGCGAGCGAGGCGAGCACCTGTCCGGCGAGCCAGCTCGGCCCGACGCCGTTCCCCGAGAAGCCGGCGCCGTAGTAGACGCGCGTGCCCGCCACCGTGCCGAGGTGCGGAAAGGAGTCCGCCGAGACATCGATCGGCCCGCCCCAGGCGTGCGTCACGCGCGCGCGCTCGAGACCGGGCAGGAGCAGTCGCAGCCCGGCCTCGGCGCGGCCGGCGCTCGGCGCGTCGTGAGTGAAGCGCGCGTCCAGCTTGCCGGCGAAGCCGATCGGGCCCGAGCCGCTCCCCATCAGGACGCGCCCGTCGGGCGTCGTGCGGAAGTAGTGGAGGAACATGCGTCCGTCGACGATCGCCTCGCCGCCGCTCCATCCGATCTCCCCCAGCAGCTCCGGCACCGGCTCGGTCAGGACGACGTAGCTGCCGAAGTTCGTCAGCCTGCCGGCGAGAGGGCGCCAACCCGTGGCGGCGGCGTTCACGGCGAGCACGACCTCGCGTGCGCGGAGCGTCCCGCGCGGCGTCTCGAGCAGGCTCGGCCTGCCCGGCCGCAGCCGCCGCACGGGCGACGACTCGTGCAGGCCGATGCCGGCGTCGAGGACGGCCCGGCGCAGCGCGCGCACGAGCCTGGCCGGCTGCACCGTCGCGCCGTCCCGGAAGAAGACGCCCCGCCGGAAGCGCGGCGAGCGGCACCGCGCGGCCACCTCCTCCGCCGTCAGCGGTACCGCCTCCTCCGGAACGCCGAGCTCCCGAGCCGCGGCGAGCGAACGCTCGAGCGCCGCGTCCTGGGCGGGCGACGCCGACACGCGCAGCATCCCCGCCTCCCGCAACCACACGTCGACTCCGGCCCGCTCGCAGAACCCGCGCACGGCCGGGACGATCCGGTCGCCGGCCCGGGCCACGTGAAGCGCGCCCTGGTCGCCGACGACCTCCCGCAGCCGGTGGAGCGAGCTCCAGTAGCCGTGCAGGAAGCCTCCGTTACGCCCGCTCGGGCCGAGGCCGCAGCGCTCCGCCTCGAGCACGGTGACGCGGAGGCCGGGATCGCGCTCCCGCAGCGCCAGCGCCGTCCACAGACCCGTGTAGCCGCCGCCGACGACGGCGACGTCCGCCTCCGCCGCCCCGTCGAGGGCCGGCGCCGCCTCGTCCGGGGGCGCCTCCTGAAGCCACCAGGGCGGCTCGAGGCCCGGATGCACTAGCCGTCGAAGCCGTAGGCGGTGACGCGCTCCGGCCGGACGCGCACGAGGATGCGCTGCTCGCCGGGTGCGAGGCCGTAGCTCTCGCGGCCCTTGTACCTCATCGCCATCCTGTCGATGTGCTCGGCCGCGCCCTCGTGCGTCATCTCCGCGCGGCCCGACACGGCGATCCAGCGATGGTCGTCGTCCGGGTCGACCACGAAGACGCCAACCTGCGGGTTGCGGCGGATGTTCCGCGGCTTGGCCCGGCCCTCGGCGGTGTTGAAGACGACGTTCTCGCCGTCCCAGTCGACCCAGACCAGCGTCATCTGCGGCGAGCCGTCGCGCCGCAGCGTCGTCACCACGGCGTGGTTTCGGTCGAGGAAGAGCTGTGCCTGCTCTTCGGTCAGCCGCGCCATCTCTTTCCCTCCCCACTCGTAAAGCGTTAGCGTTCTCGCTCGATGGGCGTCGCGATCCTCGCCGGCACGCGCAAGGGGCTCTTCATTCTGAAGGGCGACGACGAGCGCCGCCGGTTCGAGGTCGAGGGGCCGTACTTGTCCGGCTGGGACGTCTACCACGCGGTCGCGGATCCGCGCGACGGCGCTCTCTACGTCTGCGCGAACCACTTCGTCTACGGCGGGACCGTGCACCGCTCGGACGACCTCGGCCGCACCTGGGAGCGCTCGGAGGGGCTCGGGCTGCCGGAGGACAGCGGGCTCACGCTCGAGAAGACCTGGCACCTCGAGCCCGGACACCCGAGCGAGCCGGCCACGCTCTGGCTGGGCGGCGCGCCGGGCGTGCTGTTCAGCTCGGACGACGGCGGCCGCACCTGGGAGGTGAACAAGGGCCTGCTCGAGCACCCGACGCGCGAGCGCTGGCACCCGGGAGCGGGCGGAATGTGCTGCCATTCGATCCAGATCGACCCGAACGACCCGAAGCGACTCTATGTCGGCATCTCGGCCGCGGGCGTGTTCCGCTCGGAGGACGGCGGCGACAGCTGGACGCCCGCGAACGAGGGCACGGCCGCCGACTTCCTGCCGGAGCCGAACCCCGAGGTCGGCCAGTGCGTGCACAAGGTGCTCGTCCATCCCGCTCGTGCCGACCGTCTCTGGCAGCAGAACCACTGCGGCGTCTACCGCTCGGACGACCACGGCCAGAGCTGGGAGCGCCTGGACGGCAACGGCCTCCCGAGCGAGTTCGGCTTCGCGCTCGCGCTCGACCCCGCGGACCCGGACGTCGCATACGTCGTTCCGGAGGAGGGAGCCGAGAACCGCGTCACCTGCGACGGGCGGCTCGGCGTCTACCGCACGGGCGACGGCGGCGCGAGCTGGGAGCTGGCGTCGGACGGGTTGCCGGAGCGCGCCTGGGTGGCCGTGCTGCGCGAGGGGATGGCCTACGACGAGCGCGGCGTCTACCTCGGCGCGCAGAGCGGATCGGTCTTCGCGCTCACGGACGGCGCC
>JBOHAW010000313.1:0-3657 GCA_050697975.1 Gaiellaceae bacterium | reverse complement strand
GGTTGTGGGACGCGGAGATCACGGCACCGAGATCGAGCGCGAGCAGCGCCACGGCCGGGGTCGGCAGGACGCCGCCGAGCACCGCGTTCCCGCCGGCGGAGACCACACCCCGCGCGAACGCCTGCTCGAGCTCGATCCCGGAGCGGCGGGTGTCGCGCCCGATGAACACCCGGCCGCCCTTCGACCAGAGCGTCGCGGCCTTCCCCAGGCGCTCGACCAGCTCAGGCGTCAGGTCTTCGCCGACGACGCCGCGGACGCCGTCGGTCCCGAAGTACTGGCGCAACGGCGCTAGCGCTTGCTGAACTGGGGTGCCTTGCGGGCCTTGTGAAGCCCGGCCTTCTTGCGCTCGACGATGCGGGCGTCGCGCGTCAGGAAGCCCTCGCGCTTCAGCGGGATGCGAAGCTCGGGGTCGGACTCGACGAGGGCGCGGGCGATGCCGTGGCGTACTGCGCCCGCCTGGCCGCTCGGACCGCCGCCGTGGACGCGCACCCGGATGTCGTAGCTGCCCTCCACGCCCGCGGTCTTGAGAGGCGCGAGCAGGGTGGCCCGGTGCGTCGCGCGCGGGAAGTACTCCTCGATCGTGCGGCCGTTGAACCACGTCGTGCCGTCCCCGGGACGCAGGATGACGCGCGCGACCGAGGTCTTGCGCTTGCCCGTGCCGAAGTACTGAGCCTGCTCTGCCATCACGTCTTCTCCAGCGGAAAGGGTTTCGGGGCCTGTGCCTCGTGCGGATGCTCGGGCCCGGCGTAGATCTTCAGCTTGCCGATCTGGGCGCGCGAGAGCCGGTTGCGCGGCATCATCCCCTTCACCGCCTTGCGCAGCACCTCGGTCGGCCGCCGCTCGAGCTGCTCGCGCAGGGAACGGCTGCGAAGGCCGCCCGGGTAGCCCGAGTGGCGGTAGTACATCTTGTCGTCGAGCTTCTTCCCCGTGACCGCGATCTTCTCGGCGTTCACGACGACGACGAAGTCGCCGGTGTCGACGTGCGGCGTGTACTGCGGCTTGCCCTTGCCGCGCAGCGTGTCGGCGATCTGCGTCGCCAGCCGGCCGAGCGTCTGCCCGTCGGCGTCGACGAGATACCAGTGGCGATCGATCTCGCCCGGCTTTGCGCTGTAGGTCTTCATGGTGACAAGAAAGAGGCGGACAGAGGCGTCCGCCGGGGCGCGATTCTAGCAGGGATCAGGCCTGCTGCACCGCGGGCGCGGGCGGTCTGCGGCTCAGGATCCAGACCATTGGCGCGGCCGCGAGCACGGTCGCCCCGAGAGCGAGGGCCGCCACCCCGAGCTCGCTGTACGCGACGCCCCCCGACCATGGCGAGGGCGGCGCCGAGTGACCCCGCGAGCAGGTCGGTGAAGCCGATCAGCAGCCCGCCGATCACGAGCACGAGCGCGTACATCCCGACGATGTGCGCGCTGAGTCCAGACTGCAGCCGAGCGCTGCGAGCGCGCAGCCGGCGGCGCCCGAGCAGAAGCCCGCAGCCAGCACGGGCACTCGGCCGACACGATCCATCGCCCGGCCGGCCGGCAGCGCGGCGACCGCTCCGGACGCGTGGAAGATCGCGGGGCCGAGACCCAGGATGCTCTCGATTCCGGTGACGAGCACCAGCGTGATCGTCGAGACCGCGACGACGAGCTGCACCATCCCGGAGAGGCACGTGAGGCACGCCGCGAGCAGGATCGTGTTCCTCACGATCGGCAGAGCGGGCTCGGTCCCGAGGCGATCCGGGCGCTGGTTCAGGCGCGGCGCCTGCGCAGCCAGTCGTCGAGCGCAAGCCCGACGATGCCCGCGATCGCTAAGCCGTAGGCGTAGTGGCCGGCGTGCGCGAGCAGGGGCGTCACGAGCGCCATTCAACCACTCCGGCCCGGAAGGCGGCAGCGCCTCCGTGCGAGGGGTGGCGAAGGTACGTCCCGCCGATCGCCGCGTGCGCGAGGCGGCCGACCGCGATCGTCGTCCGGCCGCGGGCAAGCGCCTCGAGGAACGGGCGGCCGGCGGCGATCTCCGCGCGCGTCGGCGGGCGATTCGACTCCGGCTCGCCGGGACGGTGTGGGTGCGTCGGCACCACGTTCCAGAGCAGGACGCTCTCGGTCAGGCCGAGCTCGGCGAGGACGCGGTGGACGACGGTCGCGGTCGCCTCGGCCGGGCCGGCTCCCGTCAGCTGGCGCTCCGAGGTGAGCGGGATGCCGCTCACGCGCGCGCCGCGGTAGCCCGGCGCCTCGCCCACGAGCAGGATCCGCGCGCCGCGTCGCGCCTCGAGGTAGTCCGCGAGTCGCGCGCGCAGCAGGCTTGCCCGCTCGCCGTCGCGATAGAAGTTGAAGGTGTCGCCGATGCGGGCATCGGCGAGTTGCTCGATGATCGCCGACATGCTGGAGGTCCACACTCTGACGGACGGCGGCGCAACGCCGCTCGAGACCGCGCGCGTCGTCGCCGGCTTCCTCGGCGAGGCGCGCCGCTCGCTCGACCTCGCGCACTACGACTTCCACCTCCAGGCCGAGACGGCCGCGGTCGTGGGCGGGGCGATCGTCGAGGCGGCCGCGCGCGGCGTCGCGGTCCGGATGCTCTACAACGTCGACCATCGCAATCCGATCCCGGTGCCCCCGCCCCCCGAGCCCGACGCCCAGCTGATCGCTTCGTTCGGCGTCCCCGCGAAGGCCGTCTCCGGCGTCCCCGACCTCATGCACCACAAGTACGTCGTCCGCGACGGCGAGAGCGTCTGGACGGGCTCCATGAACTGGACGGACGACTCGTTCTCGCGCCAGGAGAACGTGGTCGTGGTCGCGACCTCCGGGGATCTCGCCGCCGCGTTCGTGCGCAACTTCGACGAGCTGTGGGAGACGGGCATCGTCGAGCAGAGCGGCTTCGTCGACCCGCGGCCCGTGCGCGTGGGCGGAGTCGAGGTGCGCCCCTGGTTCACACCCGGGCACGGAGAGGATCTCTCGGCGCGCATCGGAAAGGCGATCGGCCATGCCCGGCGGCGCGTCCGGATCTGCTCGCCGGTGATCACGGCCGCGCCCGTTCTGGGGACGCTCGCGCAGGTGATCTCGGAAGGCCGGCTCGACGTCGCCGGGTGCGTCGACCTCACGCAGGTGCGCGGCGTCGTCTACCAGTGGACCGAGAACGGCAACGCGGCCTGGAAGCTGCCGCTGCTCCGGCGCGTGATGGCGGGCGAGTTCTCGGGCAAGGGCTCGACGCCGTGGGAGCCGAAGGGGAGCCTCCACGACTTCATGCACGCGAAGGTGACGGTCGCCGACGACGTCCTGTTCGCCGGCAGCTTCAACCTCTCGCGCTCGGGCGAGCAGAACGCCGAGAACGTGCTCGAGATCCACGACGCGGCGCTGGCCGAACGGGTGGCGGCCTTCGTCGACGGCGTGCGCGCGCGGTACCCGCGCGTCGAGCTCGGGGAGTGATCCGCCGCCGCGTCGTGGTTCACGGCCACGTCCAGGGCGTGTTCTTCCGCGACTCGATGCGGCAGCGGGCGCAGCAGCGCGGGCTCGCCGGCTGGGTCCGGAACACGCACGAGGGCACGGTCGAGGCCGTCTTCGAGGGGGAGCCGGATGGAGTCGAGCGGCTCGTCGCCTGGTGCCGGGAAGGCCCGCGCGGCGCCCGAGTCGAGCGCGTCGACGTGATCGACGAGGATCCGGAAGGCCTCGCCGGCTTCGCGGT